>WRGS01000206.1 GCA_009787075.1 Paludibacter sp. | reverse complement strand
ATTCCTTACGGTAACGGTGCATTTACAATGAATTTTGTTCTACCGAAAAGCGACAAAACATTTACTGAAATGCTTACCGCTTTAAACGCACCGAATTATTGGAATAATTGCCTGAACAGCAGGTATTTAATGCCTTCTTTTGATGTTTATATACCAAAATTTAAAGTGCGTTATGATACAGATAACAAATTAATTCCGATTTTAACGGAACTTGGAATGGGCATTGCGTTCGATAGATATGCCGCTAATTTTTCGGGCATTTCAAATATTCCCACTTTTATTGGACTTATTAAGCAAAAAACCTATATTGATGTAAATGAACAGGGAACGGAAGCCGCAGCATTTACGGTAGTAGGAAATGTTAACACATCGCTGCCGCCTATGTTTATGGCAAATCGTCCGTTCTTGTTTGTGATACAGGAAGAAAGTACAGGCGCAGTGTTGTTTATGGGTAAAATAAACAATCCAATTTACGAAGAAGAATAAAAAAATATTATTGAGAATTGAAAAGCGATGCAAATTCTATTTTGCACCGCTTTTATTGAATAACGTATTGTACGCCTCATTGCAAAGTTAAAATTGATTCAATATAATTTAGTAATTCATTTTTCCCTTCTGCTGTTTGCGCCGAAGTAGTAAAAATTGGCGGTAGTTCTTCCCAAGTTTCCAAAAGTTTTTGTTTGTAAAAATCAATATTTTCTGTAAGTTTTCTTTTCGACAGTTTATCGGTTTTTGTAAAAACCAAAGAAAAAGGAATTCCATTTTCTCCAAGCCACTCAATAAACTCAATATCAATATTTTGCGGAGCAAGACGGCTGTCAATCAGCACAAAAAGATTTGTAAGCTGCTCGCGCAAAAGTATGTAATTATTAATAATTTGTTTCAATTTTTCCCGCATTGTCTTACTTGTTGTTGCATAACCATAACCGGGCAAATCAACCAGAAACCATTCTTTATTTATTAAAAAATGATTTATTAACAGCGTTTTACCCGGCTTGGAGGAAGTCATAGCCAAGCCTCTGCGGTTTGTGAGCATATTTATTAAAGACGACTTTCCCACATTTGAACGTCCGATAAACGCAAATTCCGCCAAATGAGAATCGGGGCATTTGCGCCAATCGGTGTTCGAGATAATAAATTCTGCTGATTTTATTTCCATAGTTTTAATCTATGTATGTTATCCATCCAAAATGGTCTTCCTCGTCTCCATTCTGAATTGCCTGTAAATGATGCAAGAGTTTTTTATAAACTGGTCCCGCTTTTCCATCTTTTGAAAACACATAAGAAACTCCTTTATCAACATCGTCTATGCGTTCAACAGGACTGATTATCGCCGCTGTGCCGCACGCGCCTGCTTCTTCAAAGGTCGCAAGTTCTTCAACAGGCACTTTGCGTTTCTCAACTTTCATTCCCAAAATTTTTTCGGCAATGGTTTGCAAACTTCTATTTGTTATGGAGTTAAGAATAGAAGTTGATTCTGGCGTTATATAAGTATTATTTTTTATTGCAAAAAAATTGGCTGCGCCACATTCGTCAATATATTTTTTTTCGCGGGCATCTAAATAAAATACCGCCGAGTAGCCCATGTCGTGCGCTTCTGCGCCTGCAACCATTCCTGCAGCATAATTTCCGCCTACTTTGTAAGTTCCTGTTCCAAGCGGGGCAGCGCGGTCGTATTTACGCGTGAGCATAAAAGGTGTTGTTTCTTTGTCGCCTTTAAAATACAGCCCAACAGGCATTGCAAAAACGATAAATTCAAATTCGGAAGCGGGACTTACGCCAACACGCGGAGTTGTTCCAAAAATCAAAGGGCGAATATACAAAGATGCGCCGTAACCATACGGCGGCACAAAATCTTTATTTGCCTCAACTACTTTTGTTACCGCTTCGCAAAAAAGTTCAACGGGCATCTCTGCCATTCTGATACCGCGACACGACAACATCATACGTTCCGCATTGTCTTTCATTCTGAAAATACGAATGCGTCCATCTTTTCCTCTAAATGCTTTTAAACCTTCAAATGCTTCCTGTCCGTAATGCAAACAGGTTGCGGCAATGCTTATAGTAACATTATCGCTATCGCTGAATGTCAGCGCACCCCATTTGCCGTTTTCATATTTGCAGCGCACATTAGGACCTGCCTTTTTGTAACCAAAAGTCAGATTTGCCCAATCCATTGATTTACTTTCCATAGTACTTAAAATTTATTTTATAAAATATTTACCGCAAAAATAATATTTTTTTTTTATTTGTAATCGTTTTTTGGCTTTTCTCTTAAAAAAAGATAGATAAAAATGTGATTAAATTATTTATTGAATTTTTAAAAAAATAAAATATTTTTTACCTTTGTGAAAATTTTATAAAAAGACATACATATAAAATGTCGAAAATGTGGAATTTGTGGCACGGTTGCCACAAAATCAGCGAGGGTTGCCGTCATTGCTATGTTTATCGCAGCGATGCAAAGTACGAGCGCAACAGTGCTGTTGTTGTGCAAACCAAAAGTTTTGATTTGCCGATTCAGAAAAAACGCAATGGCGAATACAAAATTCCCGCAGGAACATTGCTTTACACTTGTTTTACTTCTGATTTTTTTGTGGAAGATGCAGATAAATGGCGTGCGCAGGCTTGGGAAATGATTTCCAAACGTAGAGATTTGGATTTTATGATAATTACCAAACGAATTGACAGATTTTGTGAAAATTTGCCTGATGATTGGGGCGCAGGCTACGACAATGTAACTGTCTGTTGTACAGTGGAAAATCAAGACCGCGCTGATTACCGTTTGCCAATTTACCGTTCCGCATTGATAAAACACAAAATAATTATTTGCGAGCCGCTTTTGGAAAGAATTGATTTGAGCAAATATGAAATCGGCTCATGGGTGGAACAGGTTGTTGCAGGGGGAGAGTCAGGTATAAATGCTCGTGTGTGTGATTTTGACTGGATTTTGGAAATTCACGACTTATGCGTATCGCAGGGAGTTTCATTCTGGTTTAAACAAACAGGCGCAAAATTTCTCAAAAATGGAAAATTGTACTTTATCAAACGGCAATTTCAACATCGGCAGGCGCAAAAAGCGGGAATAAATTTTTTGACATAAAAATTATTTTTAAAAATAAAATCACATTTTTTTCGTTTTATATTTTGTAAAAAAACAGTTTTTTTATAATGCGAAAACAAAATTTCAAAATATTAGCGATAAGCATCTTTGCAAGTGTTTATTTCTGTGCAACTTACGCGCAGCAACCATTTTACAGAATGGAACTTGGCGCGTGGGCGGGCGCGAGTTCCGAAACATCTTCTACATTCTATAACACTTTGCGCCCCGCTTATGGCGCGATGTTTCGTTATAAATTCGATAAACGCTGGTCGCTGCGGCTTGACGGCGGAATATATAATCTTTATTCCGTTTCCAATGATATTGTTGCAAAAAAACAGAAAAAATACACAAATTCTCTGATTACCAGCGATTTGGTTGTTGAATTTAATTTTTTTGATTATGAAATAAATGAATTTAACCGCAATTCACGGCGTTTTTCACCATATATTTTTGCAGGAATTGGCGCTACCTCTTACGAATTTGAATCCAAACGTGAATTTGCTCCGCTCATTCCTTTTGGAGTGGGTTTTAAATATAAAATTGCTCCGCGATGGAATTTTAATATTCAATATATTCATTATTTGAGTTTTACCGACCGCCTCGATGGAGTTTATTCATTGAGCGATATTAACGAAGTTAAAGGTTCAAATTTTTTGAATAAAGATATGATTTCGGCAATAACATTTGGCATAACATTCGATTTTTGGCGTTACACAAGGCATTGTTTTTGTGAATGATTAATATTACAAATTTTAAAAAGAATATTATAAACCAATGATTTACAGAGGCAATATGCGTTTTTGTTTTAATAAAATTATAAAAAATAATGAAAAAAATTATAGTTGCCATTGATGGATTTTCATCGTGCGGAAAAAGCACGATGGCAAAGGATTTGGCACGATATGCGGGCTATGTTTATGTTGATACAGGGGCGATGTATCGCGCTGTAGCATTGCTGGCGATTGAAAACGGTTGGCTTACAGAAGATTATATTGATGAGGAAAATCTTCAAAAAAATATTTCTCAAATAAAAATTTTTTTTAAGAATAATGCGGCAGGCGTTCAGGAAACTTATCTCAACGGACGCAATGTTGAGCGGGAAATTCGCACGCTAAAAGTAGCAAACGGTGCAAGCCGCATAAGCGCTTTGGGTTTTGTGCGGCATCAAATGGTAAGCCAGCAGCAACTTATGGGCGCAGAAAAAGGCATAGTAATGGACGGGCGCGATATTGGAACTGTAGTTTTTCCGCAGGCGGAATTGAAAATTTTTGTTACCGCACGTGCCGAAGTCCGCGCCATGCGCCGAATGAAAGAATTACAACAAAAAGGGCAAAAACCTGTTTTCGAGCAAGTTTTTGCCAACATAAAAGAACGCGATTTGCGCGATACCACACGCACAGAAAGTCCGCTAAAACAGGCAGATGACGCAATTTTAATCGACAATTCGGATATAACCCGCGCAGAACAGCAAAAAATTTTAGAGAAATTATTTAAAGAAAGAACAGAATTGGATATACAGTAATACTGCATGTGCATATCCAAAACTCATGTTAAAACAAATTCCACGTTTTCATTTCATTAACAAATTCGTGCGCTGTCAAATCAATTATTGACGGCACAATTGAAATATAACCGTTTGCCAAAGCCCATTCGTCTGTTTCGTGGTCGGCAGGTTCTTCGTTTTTGAAATATCCCGCCATCCAAAAATATGTTTGTCCATTTGGGTCAGTGCGTTGTTCAAACTCGTCTGTCCAATATCCCCACGCTTGACGTTTGATTTTCAGCCCTTTAATTTCGCCTACAGGCGCATTTACATTAAGGCAAACCGCACGAGGCAAACCGCGTTTTAATACTTCATTAACAATTTTTACAATATATGGTTTAAAATATTGGAAATCAAGATTTTCATCATAATCAGCAAGCGAGAGTCCGACAGAAGGAATGCTGTTCTCGCAACCTTCAAAAGCCGCACCCATAGTGCCTGAATAAATCACGTTAATCGCCGCATTTGAGCCGTGATTAATGCCCGAAAGCAAAATATCAGGCTTGCGCGGAAGTATTCCCGTGTGCAAAGCGAGTTTCACGCAGTCGGTAGGCGTACCGTTGCAAGAGTAGCGCACCAAACCGTCGCGCTGTTCAAGCAGTTTGTAGCGCAGCGGCGTATTTACCGTTATCGCGTTCGACATTCCCGAACGCGGTCCGTCGGGGGCAAAAACCACAACATCGCCGATGGGTAAAACAGCATCAATCAATTCATTAATTCCTTTGGAAGTAATACCGTCATCGTTTGTAACTAAAATCAGAGGTTTGGACATTATCATTATTAATTTCAGGGTTTAAAAATCAAAAATTATCTTTTAAAATTCAAATTCAGTTTTGTTAAAAAAGTAAAAATAATTGCAATAAGAATAAAATATGCAATATCGCGCGAATCGACTACACCGCGGCTTATTGATTGGTAATGTGCATTAATCCCCACATTTTCAATATTTTGTATCATTTGTGCATGATTGAAAAACGATGCAATCAGTGCAAATCCGTAGAACATAAAAAAGCAAATTACAACAGCCACAATAAAGGCAATTATCTGATTGCGAGTGAGCGAGGAAGCAAACGCGCCAACGGCAACATAATCGACAGCCAAAAACAGCAACCCGATAAACGAACCCCAAAACGCACCTGCATCAACATTGCCAAACGGCTCTGCAAGCCACACAACCGAAAAATAATATAAAGCAGTGGGAATAAGCGCAATAACAACAAGCGTAAGAGCGGCAAAATATTTTCCCAAAATAATTTGCGATGCGCTAAGCGGTTTTGTAACAAGCAAAACCCACGTCCCTGTTTGTTTTTCTTCAGCAAAAAGCCGCATACAAACCGCAGGACAAAGGAACAGAAACAGCCAAGGAGCAAGCACAAAAAGCCCCTCAGTATTTGCATAACCCGCGTCAAGAGTATTGTAACTGCCCGGAACAACCCACAAGAAAAGCCCCGTTAGCAGCAGGAAAATCCCTACCACAATGTATCCTGTCGCATTGCTGAAAAATGCGCTTAATTCTTTTCTGTATATTGAAAACATTTTTCTTAAAAAAATCGCTGCAAAAGTAATAAAAATTTTCTACTTAAAGTTTTATTTGTCTATTTGAAATTATCAAAATGGCTAATGATAAATATTGTTTTCTAATTGCATTTTAATGTTTTTTAACACAAACATGCGTTTTTATCGTGTGTTATTTGCCTGTTCTATAATTTGTTTTACAACAGGTTTGGGCTTGTAGTTTCTGTCGAAAAACAACGGATAATCTGTTCTGCCTACTATTGGCCAATCGTTGCGCCACGTTTGTCCGTCATTTACGCCCCACAAAGTTACGCGGGTAACAATATCTTTGTGTTTCAAAAATATTTTAAACATTTCCACATACCGCGCCGTCCAAGCCGAATCAACAGCCGCAGGAAGTTCATCTGCATAAGGATTGAGCGACTGTCTGTATGCAAAACTATCGGTTATTTCCGCGCCCTGATTTTGATTCGGGTGCGGCAGTACAGTCAAATCCAATTCGGTAATCATTACCTTGCAGCCAGCAGCGGCAAAGGCAACCAAACTTTTTTCTGCTTGATTGAAATCGGGATATGTCATTCCGCAATGCCCCTGCATACCTATTGCATCAATACGCAAGCCTTGCTTTTTCAATTTGTTTATCAGATTTACCGTAGCATTTCTTTTCGCTTCATTTGCCAGCCCAAAGTCATTGTAATATAGTTCTGACTCAGGGTCTGCCTCGTTTGCAAATTTGAATGCGAGCGGAATAAAATCTTCGCCTATAATTTCGTACCATTTGCTTTTACGGTAAGAGCCGTCGTCGTTGAAGGCTTCATTTACCACGTCCCAGCCTTTGATGCGCCCTTTGTAACGGCTAACTACGGTTGTAATATGATTTTTCATACGAGAAATCAGCGTATCGCGCGGCACATCATTACCGTTTTTATCCACAAAGAGCCACGCAGGCATTTGATTGTGCCACACAAGACAATGCCCTGTTATCCACAAATTATTTTTTTCGCCAAAATCGACAAAGCGGTCGGCTTCGTCGAAAAAGAAATGCCCCTGTTCTGGTTGCAGAAACATACTTTTCATGCAATTCTCGGCAACAACAGCATCAAATTGTTGCCTGATTACCCGCACGCCAGCAGTATCGCGCCCATAAATCTGGTCAAGATTCATTGCCGCGCCGATGTGAAATTTGCCTGCAAATGCTTCTTTGAGCGTTTGTGGCTCGGCGTGTTTTTTTGCGCAACTTAATAAAAGCAAAGTTGCTGCAAACAATATTGTAAAAATAAAAACTATTTGTTTTCTCATACGCTATCTTAACTTCTTTCTTCAATTTCTCTATTAATTTTGTCGATAACCTCATCTTCGAGTTCATATTTTGAAATAATAAACATTGCCAAAATAAGCAATGCCGCAGGTATTACGCACACAAGCCACAAAATTCCCTGCTGTGCAAAAGCCGATTGGGTAACGGCATTTTTTTCGTTGAAACCGACAAACGCCAGCACAAAGCCCGGCACTACGCCGCCGAGAGCCATTCCTGCTTTATAGAAAATTCCTGTCAGCGCATTTACAATACCCGAAATGCGTTTGCCTGTTTTCCATTCTCCATAAGAAATTACTTCTGGAACTAACGCCCACATATAACCTGTAGCAACAATTACGCCTGTAGATTTTACAAATTGCGCTACCATAACAAGCCAAATTTGCGATTTCAGCGCATCAATTACCGAAATAACATACAGCATCGCCATTCCAACAATAGCCACAGAAAGAAAGACATAGAACATTTGTTTTTTCCCTATTTTGCGTTTTATAGCAGGCACCATAGGCATAAAAATAAATGCGGGAATAGAGCCAAGCGCAGCAAAATACGGCAACCAATCTGGTGCATGTACATTGTAAATCATATAAAAAGAACCTGCCGAATTGCCGATTGCCATCATTGCAAAAGCCGTTATAAAGAAAAATGCCAGTATGCGCAAAGGACTATTATGCTCAAATTCTATAAATAAATCTTTTGCGCTCACCTGTTCGGTTTTTGCGCTGTCCATTACTACTCGCTCTTTGGTTTGGCTGTAGCAGAAAATCAGCAATGCCAAACCCGCCACAGCGTAAACTGTCATTGTGATAAACCAAGCATTGCCTGCAAGCGAGGTGTTAATTTTATGATCGGGCGAAAGGTGAGCCACAATAATCGGAATACCGTAAGCAACCGCCAGTCCGCCAAGGTTTGCCAAAAACATACGCACGGAAGTCAATTTTGTAATTTCGTCCGTATCGCGTGTGAGCGAGGCATTTAACGCGCCGTAAGGAACATTTATCAGCGTATAAAGCATCGACAGACCTACATAGGTAATATACGCATAAACAAGCGAGCCTGAAAATCCGTTCCAGAAACACAAAATAGCAAAGCCTGTCAGTGGAATGCCGCCCAAAATCAAATAAGCACGATATTTGCCAAGTTTTGGTGAATGTTTATCAACAAAAGCACCCACAAGCGGGTCCCACGCCACATCTACAAGCCGTACAATAAGAAACATTATAGCAGCCGTAGAGGCACGCAGTCCGTAAACATTAGTATAAAATATCAGCAAATACTGTGCAACGGTTTGATAAATAAGATTTTGCGCCAAATCGCCGCTACCAAAACCGATACGCTGCAACCACGAAAGTTTATAAAAGCCTTTCAATTCGCTTGTTGTCTGTGATGTTGATTTCATATAAATTTATATTAATTTTTAATTATTTTACTCCGCCCCTCTCCTACTCTATTTATGTATAAAGCATTTTTAAGGTCAGAGGAAAGTGTACTTTATTATTTTATTTTGATATTGTTAATATGTTTTTGTGAATATTTGCTGTTCCTTTGCTTTGATAACCCTCAACACAAAATGCAATTTCATACATTTTACCAAGTTTCATATTCATTTTGTCCCATGTTTTAAAATGTTGACTGACAGAAACCGCGCCATCGGTTTTCTTTTCGGTGCGGACACTCCAATATTGTTGAAATGTTGTTGTCCCCTGAATAGACGGCTGTTCGGTACGTGTGGTTTCGTAAATATCGTATATTCCGCCATCAATTTCAACTGTACCTTTGGATTCGGCTCCGGGCGGACGCCAACTGCCCCACGCTTCAACAACGTAAAACTCAACAAGCGGGTCAATCGTCCAACCATAAACACAAAGATATGAATTGCCTTCGGGCTGATAATTGCAACCGTAAGCGAGGGAAATCTCGCCAAGTTCGCTGTATGTTTGCGTTGTATCAAATTTCTTTCCTGTGCGGAAAAGAACATTGTGGATACTGTCCCAACTGCAATCAAAGTTGCCGCTGTCTTTTAAAATCATTGCTACATCGCCTGTATCGTGCCACAGTTCGTAGTCAAATCCATTATGAATGCCTTGTGCATTGGATACAAGCGTATCAAATGCCGCCGCTGCGTTTTGCGGGTTTGCTTTTGGAGTGTTTCTGCAGCCAATTGCCAATAAAAAAGCAAATATAACCGCAATTATAAATTTTGTATTTTTCATTTTTTTGTATAAATATTTTTTACGTTAAACTTGTGTCAGTATTATCTATATTTTGATTTTTTTTATTCTGCAAAATATTTACCAAGTCATAAGCCAATAAGCGATTATCAGATTCTTTACAAAAATCATTTAAAGTTATTAATAATTTGCTTCTCTTTCCAGTGTATTAAACTCTTTCTTTTTATAAAATGTAATTTTTTTTATGAATTTTTCAATACAAATATAAAATCCATAATGTAAAAATAAACATATAAAAAAGTCAAATATTTTTCTTCCCTTACATTTCACCAATAAACACAGAAATTACCGAAACAATCATGTTTTTTATTAAAAAAAGTCGGTTGCAGGTTGCCCTGCAACCGACTTGAAACAACACAATAATTTTTAGATAATTAAAAATTAACAATTTTTTTCATTGCAATGTTCCCGGAAATTCCGCTCCTACATCTTTCCCTGCCAATCCATCGCAGAAACCTTTATAAGACCATTTACGCGTATAATCAGCATTCCACAAACATGGAGCATCGTTTTTGAGCCAGTATTGATGTTCGTTTGCATTATCGGATACGCCCCAAACAGTAATTCCGTATTGCTGACTTACAGGAATGATTTGACTGTACTTGCGCGCTACATATTCGTACAGTTTAGCCTGCTGCCCTTGTTGCTCTAAAGTTGGTGCAACAGGCGAAGACGGAGCAGAGTTGGAAAAAGCAATGTCCAATTCCGAAATTTTAATCAATTTACCTGTTGCAGCAAGTTTTGTAAACATATTGGCAATAGCCACCGTATCTGACAAATTGTTGATGCTCAAATGCAATTGTGTACCTATTCCGTCCACCTGACCGCCATTGTCGTCAATATATTTCACATAAGCAATCAAACTGTCGAGTTTTGCGCTGTTTGCCGATTCTAAAGCGTAATCATTGATAAACATTTTGGCAGAAGGGTCGGCTGCGTGCGCCGCTTTGAAAGCCTTTACCGCATAATCTTTCCCGAGATAATATGCCCAATAGAAATAACTTGTTGCAGTCAAATCTTCTGTACCTATGCGCAGTCTTCCATTATTTTCCATCGGTTCATTAACAACGTCCCACGCCGCTATTTTGCCTTTGAAATGCTTTGCCACAGAATCTATATAAGCAACCAGCACAGAATCTACAATATGCGCTTTTTCTTCGGGCGTTTTGTCGATAGTAATCGGTCCGCCTCTGTTAATGGCAGGAGCAGGAGAAGGCGCCGCAGCGTCAAGGTCAATAACTTCCAAAGCATCAATCAAATAAGTTACATCAGGTACAGCAGCGAGCAAAAGGCGCACTTTCATGGCGGCATTGTCTGCTGTGGCAATCATTGCTGCGCCTCCGACTGTTGTATTATTGTAAATTACCTGAGTCCATGATGTCCCCACAGGAGCAAATTCTGCTCCGTTTACCCATGGATATTGATTTCCAAGGTTTGCATTTGGAAAGTCAATGGCTACTTTACCCGTCACTGAGCCTTTAATCCAAAAAGAAATCTGATATTGATGCCCGTTGATAATTGGAAATTCAGGGCTGTTGAGTTGTCCGTGTCCATCGTACTTTCCACCTGTGGCATCGGCAGGTATTATTACCTGCAAGGCTTGCGTTCCGTCAATGACATCTGAAGTTTCAATTGTATAATTTTCAGCATAATAAGGAATATTCCACCCGCTCAATCCGTTTTCAAAGTTGCCGTTTTGCACCAGATTTACTACTGCCGGCGCAGCGTCAAGGTCAGTGATTTCTATGGCATCAATCAAATAAGTTACATCAGGTACAGCAGCGAGCAAAAGGCGTACTTTCATGGCAGCATCGTCTGCGGTGGCAATCATTGCCGTTCCACCAACAGTGGAAGTATTATAAACTACCTGAGTCCATGTTGTCCCCACAGAAGCAAATTCAGCTCCGTTTACCCACGGATATTGATTCCCAAGTTTTGCATTTGGAAAGTCAATGGCTACCTTACCAGGCGCAGAGCCTTTAATCCAAAAAGAAATCTGATAATGATGTCCGCTGATAATGGGAAAAGTTGGGCTGTTGAGTTGTCCGTGTCCGTCATATTTTCCGCCTGTGGCATCTGCAGGTATTATAACCTGCAATGAATGCGTTCCGTCTATGGCGCTTGTGGTTACAATCGAATAATTTTCCACATAGTAGGCTGGCGTCCATCCCTGCATTCCATTTTCAAAGCTACCATCAACAAGGCTCTCGCCGGGAGAACCTGGTATTTGGGTAGGCTGAAGCAATGAGTTCAAAAAAGTAGCCTGCTGCTGACTGTGCCACACAAGGCAATGTCCGTAAATAGTTAATCCTGCGGCTTGCAGCCGTGCAATAACAGCGTCTGCGTTAGCAAAATTAAGTTTTCCTGATGTGTTCATCAGCGATTGCTGTTTCATTTCGTTGCCGGGCGTAATTTCGTCAAAATTCTGATTTACGAGATTACG
>WRGS01000205.1 GCA_009787075.1 Paludibacter sp. | reverse complement strand
TTTGTATGAGATTGGCATTCGTCAAGCGGGATATTTGCGCCCCGCAGGATTGTTTTCCACGCCATTGACTATTTTAATTGATTTCCGAAAACCAATAGAATACGATAAAAATTGGAAAAAAAATCTTCACAAAGCATCAAAATATCAACTTAATTTTTTACACATTCCATTGCCAAACGAAAAAGATGTAACTGATTATTTCGCGATGAATAAAGAGATGTCAAGCAGAAAACATCTTGTAAATGTGCTTTCCGTTTATGGATTAAAAAAATTATTAATGGATAAACATTTTGAACTTTTTTTTGTAGAAAATGAAGAAAAAAAGAGGATTGCTGGCGAAATAACATATTCAAGGAATAATACATCTACGTCCATATATGCTGTTAATTCGCCTGAAGGAAGAAAAAAAGCGGCTGCATATTTTCGTTATCTTAAAATATATAATTTCTATAAAGAACGGGGAGGGCATTTTTTCGATTGCGGGCGTATTACACCAGCAGCACATAAAAAAAATGATATATTTCTTTTCAAAAATGGCGTAAAAGGCGATTATTTGTTGTATTGCGGCGAATGGAGTTGGTACAAAAAACAGATTTTCCGTCCGCTGATGTATTTTGTAAAAAAATATTTGTTTAAAAAAGTGGAGGTTTAAGATGAAAATAGCATTTGCATTAGCCGTACATTCGCCGCTTGATGATAGAGTGTGGCATATGGAAGCGCAAGCATTACTTGATTGTAATCACGAGGTATTTATTGTTTCGGCAACAAGTAAACCGGTGGCAAGAGAGAATTTCTTTTGTTTTGAAAGAAATATGCCTCACAGTCAACAAATCAACAATTTTTCTCATTATCTATCAATGATAAATCCCGATATCGTTATTTGTGATAATCCAATATCGGTTTTAGGCGCAAGCAGATACAAAAGAAAATTTAAAAAGCGGCAATTGAAAATTTATTACGACATAACCGAATGGTATCCTTCAAGAACTCATTTTCATCACGCTTCAAAAATTAAAAATGTTTTGAAATTTCCGATGTTATGCGGTATTTCGTTTCTTGCTTCATTTCTTGTTTCTGGTTTTATTTTTGGAGAATATTATAAAGCAATGCCTTATAAATTATTTTTTTGGAAGAAACACACATATTTAACATATTACGCAGATTTAGAACAAATTAAAATATATCCCATTAACAAAAACAGCCAAAAAGTTGTTTTGTTTTTTGCTGGTAAATTAACAGAAACTTCCGGTTTTAACAGTGTTTTGCAGGTAGCGGGGCAATGTGCAAAACGTTTCCCGAATATTGATTTTTTACTTCGCATAATTTCGACGGATATGGATTGTGCCGAAACGCAAGTTTATGATAAAAATTTGACGGCTGAATTTTCACCAATGCTGCCATTTGAAGTTTTTTGTGAAGAATTTGGAAAAGCAGATATTTTTTTCGATTTGCGAAAAATTAATTGGGAAAATTCCCGATGCTTGCCGATAAAACTGTTTTATTATATGGCAGCAGGACGTCCTGTTATTTATTCAAATTTAAAAGCAATTCGCAAAGGTGTACCTGAAATTGACGAATGTGGTTTTTTGGTAAGCCCGAAAGATATTTCAAGTATTGTAGATATTGTTTCTAATTATTTATCAGATAGGAAGTTATACATAAATCACAGTCAACGAGCGCAACAATTATGTGAAGAAAAGTATAATTGGCAGAATATTAAAAATATTTTTGTAAAATTTATCATCTAAAATGGATATATTATTCAAACATTATGTTATAACGCGGTTTAATCTTGTTGATTGGGCAGGATATGAGGTTTCGTATGACTATTTAAACAGTGATGAATATTTGACGGAAAGATTTCGATTATTTGAGTTGTTTTGTCTGCCGTCCGTGAGCAGTCAAACCAATGGCAATTTTACTTGGTTTGTGTTATTTAACGAACAATTGCCAAAAAAATGGAAAAGAAAAATGCAAGAATATCAGAACGATTTTCCAAATTTGGAAATTCGTTATATGACTGCCATACCCGAAGGTAGATGGCAAAATACTCTTAATCAATTTATTACAAACGAATTAAAATTATTGGAAAGCCGTCCGCAATACCTTATTACAACACGGATAGATAATGATGATGCAATTCATTTTTCGTTTGTAGATTCAATACAAAAATATTTTTTGGAACATCAGGAAGAAGCGATTATAAGTTATGCCAAAGGTTTGCAATATGTTCCAAAATACAATATTTTGAAAATCATCACAAATCCCAAAGGGCATTTTGGCACATTGATTGAAAAAAACAGTTCAAATGTAAAAACGATTCTGTATTTTCCACATAATTTACCACCTGTTTTCCCGAAATTTGTCTGTTTGCAATACAAAAAATCAATGTGGTTAGAGGTTATACATCAATCAAATGTCTGCAATACAATCGTCTTTCAACTGCGCCATTTGTTCAACGACCTGTTTCTTATCGGCTTCATACATAAAAACTTAAATGATTTCGGCATAAAACAGCATATTCCACGTTTTAATTTTTATACGTTTCTACTATTCCTAAAATGGATTTTGGGAAAAATAAAAGTAAAAATAATCGACAAATTTATACATAAGTGAGAAAAAAGATACGACATATAAAATTGCTGTCGCTGAATAATTTGAAGATTGTTGAAAATTATTTTTTTATGACTTTTTTGCAGGTTGCCGTCGTTTTGATAAACCTGCTTTTGTATCCTTATTTAATTCGCACACTCGGCAAGGAAAGTTATGGAACGTACATTTTTATTTTATCGAATGTACAACTTTTCGTTTTGTTTTTTGCTTCGGGTTTTTCATTTCCTGCAATAAAAAAAATATCTCTTAATACTGACAATTTGCAAATAAAAAGTCAAACCATTTCAGAAGTTTTTACCGCAAAATTCATTCTGTTTAGTTTTTGCGCTGTTGTACTTGCTATTTGCATTTTTTTCGTCCCTTTTGTACGGGAAAATAAGTTACTTTATATTATCATACTATCAACGTCTTTCGGCGATATGCTTTTTCCATTATGGTATTTTCAAGGAATGCAACAAATGAAATTTGTAACTTATGTCAATTTGAGTGGCCGCTTGCTTTCTATTCCCTTGATTTTTATTTTTGTGAAATCGCCTGCCGATTTATTTGTTTTTACCCTAATTATGTCGATATTGCCGTTTTGTGGTTGCCTGTTTACATTTTTTTATTTAACAGGAAAAGAAAAAATTCGTTTCAGATTTGTGCCATTAAAAACACTGAAACCTGTTTTTAAAGATGCAATGCCATTTTATTGGACAACCGCTTTCAGTCAATTGAAAAACGAAGGCGTGAAATTTATTACCGGTATTTTTTGGGGAATGGACAATGTCGCCATTTATGACTTAGCTAACAAAATTATCAATATTGCAGGTATTCTTACAGGAAGTATCAATACTGCCATTTTTCCTAAAGTTATAAAAAATTTAAGCGCCGAAAAAATCAAACGCATATTTCGTTATGAAACTATTATCGGACTATCAATCACGGCTTTGCTCATCGCTTTCGGCTATTGGGCAGTGTTAATTTTAGGAGGAAAAGATATGATTGGAGCGTATTATTTAGTAGTAATAATGAGTATTACGGTTTTTACTTCTTTGTTGGTTGGCTGCTATGTCAACTACATTTTTGTCCCTCAAAATCGTTATTATTTTGTAACTAAAAATCAACTTGTTTCGCTTATTTCGTTTGCGTTTATCGCTATCGTTGGTTTAATTTTTTATAAAAACATCATCATATTGGTTGGGGCTTTAACGTTGTCGCAAATAGCAGAGGTTTTTTATTGCCGGTATGTAATCCGAGAAAATCAATTTATATGACACCCGCAGTTTTTATATTTTTCACCCATTATCGAATGTACGCATTGGCACAATTAACGCATTGGTTAATTTGGCTGAAAAACAGATAATTTTACAAAATTGTATTGTATTTATTTTTTTCAAAATAATTATTAAAAAATTTGCACAACTAAAAATAATGTTATATTTTTGTAGCATTAAATACAAAAAATGCTATTAACGATAAAAAAAAGTTACATTATGGTTAGTTATTCTATGAGCGATATTTATATCTTAAAAGAAATTGGCGCGCAATTAAAACAAATGCGTTTGAATCGGAATGTTTCGCAAGCCAAACTTGCTGAAAAGTCAGGCTTGTCGCGCAAGGCAATAAGTGATATTGAGCGAAACGGCAGAGGCTCAATGATGTCTATGGTGCAAATGTTACGTGCTTTGGAAAAATTAGAAATGTTAAATCTTTTTTCTACTGAAGTGCTTGTAAGTCCTATTCAGATAGCAAAAATGTATGGAAAACAACGAAAAAAAGCATCAAAAAGTAAATAATTTAGTTCTATTTATTGATAATAAATAGTTACAAAAATAGCATTTTTAGCCATTAATGATAATAAATAGTTACAAAAAATACGATTGATTTTTAATGATTTTATATGCAAAAATAATACTTTGGGACGAATTGGCGGGAATTGTTTCGTGGGACCAAAAGCGCGAAGTGGCTTTATTTGAATACGATAAAAAATTTATTTCCAAAGGGCTGGAACTTTCGCCTGTGAGAATGCCGCTAAACGGAAATGTTGTATATTCGTTTCCTGAACTCAGCAGTGAAACTTACAGGGGTTTGCCCGGTTTGTTGGCTGATTCTTTGCCTGATAAATTTGGCAATGCGCTAATAAACAGATGGTTGGCTGAGCAAGGACGCGATATGAACAGTTATAATTCTGTTGAACGGTTGCTTTATCAGGGCAAGCGTGGAATGGGTGCGCTTGAGTTTGAGCCTGCAGAGCGATTTGTTTCAAATGTTTCGTCAAAAATTGAACTTCAATCGCTTGTGGAAGTAGCGCATAAAGTGCTTATGGAAAAATCAGAACTTCAAAGCACGCTTGCTAACGATAATGACCTGAAAGAAATTATAAAAGTCGGCACTTCGGCAGGCGGTGCGCGGGCAAAAGCGGTAGTCGCTTACAACGAAAAAACAGGCGAAATCCGCAGCGGGCAACTCAAGGCACCCGAAGATTTTACTTATTGGTTGCTCAAACTCGATGGAGTAACCAACCAGCAACTTGGCGACCCTGAACATTTTGGGCAAATAGAATATGCTTATTATCAAATGGTTGCCGATTGCGGAATTGTGATGAGCGAATCGCGGTTGCTGAACGAAAACAATCGACACCATTTTCTTACACGGCGTTTTGACAGAACAATAAGCGGCGAGAAATTGCACACACAAACGCTTTGCGGACTTGCGCATTTTGATTTTAATATGTCGGGCGCATATTCTTACGAGCAACTTTTCCAAATAATGCGCATCTTGCGCCTGCCGTATTCAGATACCGAGCAAATGTACAGGCGAATGGCGTTCAACATTGTGGCGCGAAATCAGGACGACCATACTAAAAATTTTTCATTTATTATGGATAAAAATGGAATTTGGGCTCTTGCTCCTGCCTACGATATGACTTTTGCCTACAATCCTGCGGGCGGTTTTACCGCGCAACATCAACTCACAATCAATGGGAAACGCGATAACTTTACACGGCAGGATTTGCTGCAATTTGCCGAAAAAATCAGCATTAAAAAGCCTCATGAAATTATTGATGAAGTGGTTTATGTTGTGTCGAATTGGAAAAAATATGCTGAAAATTTTGATATTCCGTCAAAAATTATTGAATTTATTGCCAAATGCCACAGATTGAATTTGTAATTATATTATAAAAAAACAAAAAACACATTAAAATCAAATGTTACAAAATTTTATAGCGCAAAAAATTTCCGAACAGTTGCCGTTTGTTCCTGTAAGCGAGCAAGTTGAGCTAATCAACGAATTGGGTAAATTTGTTACGACACGCAAAAACTTTAATGCTTTTTTGCTAAAAGGTTACGCAGGGACAGGCAAGACTTCGGTTGTCAGTGCGCTGGTGCGCGCATTAAATGTTTTGCAACAAAAAACAGTGTTGCTTGCTCCCACAGGACGCGCGGCGAAGGTTTTTTCGGGGTATTCTGGTTTTCCTGCAAGTACAATTCATAAAAAAATTTACCGCCAAAAGTCGCTTACAGATTTTCGTTTTGCGCTTGCGCACAATATGTTGAAAAACGCTTTATTCATTGTAGATGAGGCATCTATGATTGCCAACACAAGCACTGAAACAACTTTTGGTTCTGGGCGATTGCTCGACGATTTGATTGAATTTGTGTTTTCAGGCGAGGGCTGTTCGTTGCTGCTTTTGGGCGATACGGCGCAACTTCCGCCTGTTGGGCAGGAAGAAAGTCCTGCGCTTGATATCGGAACTCTGGAAAGTTACGGACTTGAACTTACTGAATTTACGCTTAGGCATGTTGTTCGTCAGGCTTTGGAAAGCGGAATTTTGTACAATGCGACAAATATCAGGCAAATGATTTCTGAAAAAAATACTGATATGATGCCGCAAATTATTTGTGAAAAATTTCCTGATGTGGAAATGCTCAGCGGTGAAAATCTTATCGAAAGCATTCAAAATTCTTACAGCAAAGCAGGACGCGAGGAAACTATGATTGTAACGCGCTCAAATAAGCGGGCAAATATTTACAACAACGGCATTCGGGCGCGGGTTTTGTATCTCGAAGAAGAATTGAACAAGGCAGATTTACTGATGATTACAAAAAATAATTATTTTTGGAATAATTCTCACGAAAATATTGATTTTTTGGCAAACGGCGATATTGTTGAGGTACAACGAATTGGCAAACATCGCGAAATGTATGGTTTTCGCTTTGCCGACCTTGAATTGCATTCGCTTGACTATGATTGGGAAATTGACGCGCGAGTTTGGTTGGATATTTTGCAAAGCGAATCGCCGACGCACGCTAACGAACTGACCAACAAACTGTTCCATCTTGTCGAAGAAGATTATGCTGAAATTGGCAATCGCCGTAAAAGAGTAAAGAAAATTATGGAAAATGAATTTTTCAATGCATTGCAAGTAAAGTTTGCTTATGCGGTAACTTGCCACAAAGCGCAGGGCGGGCAATGGAAGCACGTTTATATCGACATTGGGCAACTGCCTTGCGAACGCATTAACATCGAATTTTACCGCTGGCTTTATACCGCTATCACGCGGGCAACGGAAAAGGTGTTTTTTGTAAATTATCCTAAAAAATAAAATGCAGATTTTTTATTATTGATAATAAATAATAAAAAATCCGCATTTATTTATTTATAAAAAATCAAAAAAAATCAATAATCGTCTTCCTCTGATTTTACTTCTGCAATGTCAGTTTGTTTCTTTTCAAGCACGCGCCATGCCCAAAATATGTAAGCAAGCACAAACGGAACAAGGAACGAAACAAAGAACATTGTTTTAAGAGTTGTAAGGCTCGACGAAGCGTTTTTCAACGTGAGCGAACTTTGTAAATCGGGGGTTGCAGGATAGAAAGCCGTATTGTTCCAACCTGCAATAAGCAATAGACATGCAACGGTTACAACAGTTCCCACGCCCGCAAACCAGATTCCTCTGCGGTTGCCTTTGCAGAAAAGTGTGATTCCTATTCCATAAAGCACTGCCACAACTCCCAAAAGGAAGAAAATCAGCACAACAGGCATTTGCCAAAGATTAAGAAAATACTTAAACGGCTGCATAAATACTTCCTGCGTATCAGGATTTACAGCAAAACCCTTGCTCAAGAAAGTCCAAATTACAAATGCGAGGAAAAATACCACAAAAATTATGGCGTTAATCCAAAGTTGTTTGCGGACGCGTGCAAGGATTGTTTCGTGTTTTGCGCTTATACGGTTGATAAAATACAGCAATGCCAATGTTCTTGCAAGGAAAAATATCGTTACGCCCAAGCAAAGATTATGCACATTGAACGCAGCCTCAATGCCGTGCCAAGCCGAATTCCAAACGCTAACTGTGGGCGCGCCCAAATCGGTAAGATTTATTTTATTAACCGTAAAATCTGACCCTGTATAAAAAGTCGCCACAGCAGTACCAATCAATACTGTTGCCAGCAAACCGTTGATAAACAGGAAAATCTGATATGTTTTTGCGCCGAATATATTGCCCGGCTTGTCCATATATTCGTATGAAACGGCTTGCAGCACAAAGCAAAGCAACAGCAGCATCCACACATATATTGCGCCGCTAAAACTCGTTGAGTAAAACAGCGGGAACGAGGCGAAAAATCCGCCTCCGAAAGTGGCAAGAGTTGTGTAGGTAAAACCCCACTTGCGCCCAAGTACATTTACAAGCAATTTGCGCTCGTCGGTGTTTTTGGCAAGTTGAAATATCAACGACTGCCCGCCCTGCACAAAAAGCAGGAACACTAAAATACCGCCCAAAAGCGACACAATAAACCACCAGTAATTCTGTAAAAATGAGAGAGTCATCATATTTTTTTATTAAATTAAAATTTAAAATTATTGCTTTATTAAAATTTTACACTTACCGCTGCCGATATTGCAAGTATGGCGGCAATAATTATAAAATAGTCTCTGCTATCAGTTTTCCTGTGGTCCTTTTCTTATTTGCTTAACCATAATCGTAACTTCGGCAATCAGAAGCGCGGTAAACAAAACAAGGAACAGGAAGAATGTTAGTTGAACTGAACCCGTTGCAAGTTTGGAAACGGCAGCATTAAGCGGCAGCACCTCGTTAATCGCCCACGGATAACGCCCAACTTCTGTAACAACCCAGCCCATTTGGCTACACAGATAAGCCAGCGGAATACATATAAGCGCAATAATTTGCAGCCATTTTGCTTTTTCTATTTTTCCTTTCATAATAAGAGCCACAATGAACAGCAAAAGGAAAAGTCCGCCCAAAAGTACCATTATATGAAAAGAATAAAACACAAGCGGTACGTTTGGAATCATATCTGCCGCTTTGTCAATGTGTGAATATCCAAAATACTTTGTATTTTCTGCTTGCTCTGCCCATACAGCATTTGCACTAACAGTGTCTTTTTGATTATAAAAAATGCTGAATTGCTTTAAAGCGCTGTTTGCAGCAATTCCGCGTGCCTGTTTTTCGGCAAAAGATAACGCCTGCGTACCGTCAAACTGCGTGTAGCCGCCGTTGAGGATGTCATTCACGCCAGGGATAAACGATTTACTATCGTAAGTAGCAATCCACGATAAAAATCCCGGAATTGGTACGTCAATTTTGAAAATAAAAGGATTTTCTTTGTTGTCGTAAGTTTTTGATGGATTAATAATTCCGAAAGCCACGAGTTTGGCGTTGGTCGTTCCGTCGTACAGTCCTTCCATTGCCGCGAGTTTCATCGGTTGTTTTGCAGCAACTTCACGCGCCGAAGAATGTCCTGTTAAAATAGTAAGAACTATTGCCACCAAACCTACAATTGAAGCGATTTTAACGCTTTTCAGCGCAAATGCCACATTGCGTTTTTTTAGTAAAAACCAACAACTTACGCCCAAAACAAATGTTGCGCCCAGCACCCACGACGACACTACCGCGTGGAAAAATTTGTTGAACGCCACAGGCGAAAGAACGTCCCAGAAATTTGTCATTTCCATTCGTTGGGAAGCGGCAACAAGATGCGAGCCTGCAGGATATTGCATCCACGCATTTGCCGTGAGAATCCAAAACGCCGAAATCGTAGCGCCGATAACGCAGAGCCATGTTGCAGCAAGGTGTCCGCCCTTACTCAGTTTTTTCCAGCCGAAAAACATTAGCGAAAGGAAAGTTGCCTCCAAAAAGAAAGCCAGAATACCTTCGATGGCAAGCGGCGCACCGAAAATATCGCCTACCAACCAACTGTAATTCGACCAGTTAGTTCCAAACTCGAATTCGAGTATCAAGCCTGTAGCCACGCCAATGGCAAAGTTGATGCCGAAAACAGTCATCCAAAACTTGGTTGCATGTTTCCACTTTTCATCGCCCGATTTGACATAGATTGATTCCATAATGCAAACAATCAAGCCCAAGCCGAGCGTCAGCGGCACAAACAGCCAATGATATGCCGCAGTCATCGCAAATTGCGCCCGCGACCATTCAACTAATGAAGCATTTAATAATTCCATAAATTAAAATATTTAAAGATTAAATTTTTTTATTTTTTGAACTTTTCAGTCTTTTTCAATCATTCGTTCGCGCACATAAGCGGCTTTTTCCTGCTCGGTTTTTCCTTTTGAATTTAAAAAATTTGGAAAAAAAAACACTTTGAGAATCGCAAACATAATAAAAAGTTTTATCAGCACGATAACCCAAAGCGTCCGTCCGACAGTCATGCTTCGGAATCCGTCTTTGTAAAAAGCAATTATTTTATTAAAAATATTTTGTGTTCCCATTTGCTTAAATACTTGTAAAATAAAAGGTTAATTATTGCATAATTAATAAATTTTTTTATTAATTCAGTAAAAAAGTTTATTAATTACGGTTGCAAAGATATGAATTATTTTTTTAATTGCAAATAATTTTTTTTATTAAAAAAAGTTATAACTTCAATTAACAATAGACCAAGAGCAAAATTAAATTTTTATTCACCTAAAAGAAATATTTTTTCTATCTTTGTAAAATAAAGTTGCATTCACTACTTGAAACTACTTTAATTACATTTTTTTTGAAAATTATCATTTTTTTAAAAATTTGTTAGTACTTTTGCAAAATTATTTTTTACACAAAAGATGGAATTTACAGCCAGACAAATTGCTGATTTTTTACATGGCACAATTGAGGGAAATCCCGATACTATTGTAAATGATTTTACCAAAATAGAAGAAGGAAAAGCAGGAACGCTCTGTTTCCTTGCCAACCCCAAATATAACCAATATATATATGATACTGAGGCAAGTATCATACTTGTCAATAACGATTTTGTGGCAGAGAGACCGATTTCTGCAACTTTAATTCGCGTTAGCAATGCTTACGAGGCGGTGGCGCAACTGCTCACTTTTTACGAGCAAAACACCAATAAGCAGCGCACAGGAATTTCGCAACTTGCGTTTATTGCGCCGACTGCAAAAATCGGTAAAAATGCTTATATTGAGCCGTTTGTGGTGATTAACGAAGGCGTGGAAATTGGCGACAACGCTAAAATTTTTGCGCGCGGAACTATCGGCGAAAACACAAAAATCGGTAATAATGCCACGATTTTTTCGGGCGTTTCTATTTACAAGGATTGTGTGATTGGTAATGACTGTACTTTGCATTCTGGCGTTATTATTGGCGCGGACGGATTCGGGTTTGCGCCTACCGAAGACGGCTCGTACAAAAAAATTCCGCAACTTGGAAATGTTATAATCGAAGACGATGTTGAAATCGGCGCAAATACTACTATTGACCGCGCAACTATGGGCAGCACAATTATCAGGCGGGGAGTAAAACTTGATAATCTTGTTCAAATTGCTCACAACGCCGAAATTGGCGAAAATACGGTTATTGCCGCTCAAAGCGGTGTGGCTGGCTCAACAAAAATTGGGAAAAATTGTATGTTTGCAGGTCAGGTTGGCGTTGCAGGACATTTGACTGTTGCAGACGGCACAATTTTAGGCGCGCAAACGGGCGTTGCAGGCTCGATTAAAACTCCAAACTCTGCATATCAAGGTACGCCCGCTGTATCTGTGGGCATTTTCCGCCGCTCATCAGTAGTTTATAAGTCGCTGTCGGAAATGCAAAACACCGTTTTTAAACTCGAAAAACAAATTAAAGAATTAGAAGAAAAATTGGCAAAACAATAATTGCGCGAAGGCGCGAAAGGACGAATGGGGAAATAAACGACCTTTTGTGCTTTCGCCTTTTTACACTTTCGCGCTCATTTCTTTTTAGGTAAGGCGTAAAATTCAGGCACGTTTTTTGCCGAAGAAATAGCCGAAAATTTTAATTAATAAAAAATAAATAAAATGATGAAAAAGTATATTTTTTCTGTAGTGTTTGTGTTCACGTTTTTTTCGTGTGCAGAATTAGCGCAAGTTGCCAGCACTGTTGGAACAGGGTTGCTCTCAGGCGGAGCGGTAAGTAA
>WRGS01000204.1 GCA_009787075.1 Paludibacter sp. | reverse complement strand
CCGTATCGTCCGTTTGTGGATAAATTGGTGGTGGAAATCGTTGACAGTAAGGTAAATATTGCGGAATTATCAAAAGAAATAAAGGCAAAATTGTTGCAAATTCCGGTTTTAGATGTTACGATAAACGGCGAACGCAGTCCGCTGATGATTGCCGCAGGACAAACAACCGCCTCATTGGCAAAATGTTACTTGGGAAAATCGCGGAAAATTGTATATCCGAGTTTTTTATAAATGATAAATTTTAAATATTGAATTGAAAATTGATAATGGAAAAAATAATAAATTTTTTTAAGAAAATTTACACTTTTGTATTTTTTGATATTTGGAGACTTACCGAAAACGAACTCACACGTGCGCAGAAGTTTATTTTCAAACTTATTAAAACTGTTTTTATAGCCATTCGAGGTTATATAGACGACAAACTTTCGGTCAAAGCTTCTGCGCTGACTTATTCAATTTTGTTTGCTGCCGTGCCGCTGATAGCGCTTGTAATTTCTATTTCCAAAGGTTTTGGAGTAGAACAAAAAATTCAAAATATGTTAAGCGAAACTTTTTTGGGCAAATATAATCTCGTCCCCGAAGTAATGGGATTTGTCGAGAAATATCTGCAAACAATGGGTGGTGGACTGTTTGTGGGCATCGGAATTGTGATTTTGTTTTGGTCGGTGTTGAGTTTTTTTATGCAAGTAGAGGCGGCGTTCAACGAAATTTGGCAGGTAAAAAAATCGCGTTCAATTTTCAGACAATTTACAGTTTATTTTTCAGCAATAATTGTAATTCCTGTTCTGATTGCATTTTCAAGCGGCTTGTCGGTTTTTATCAAAACTCAACTCGCCAATAGTTTTCTGTATAATGTGTTCAGTCCGTTGCTCAGTTTTGGGGTAAAACTTATTCCTTATGTAGTCAATTGGATTGTTTTTACCCTGCTTTATATGATGATGCCAAATACGAAGGTAAAATTTGTAAATGCCTTAATAGCAGGATTTTTCACAGGTACAATATTTCTTATTTTTCAAAATCTTTACATTAGCGGACAAATCAATCTGACGCGCTACAACGCTGTTTATGGCAGTTTTGCAGCAATTCCGCTGTTGCTGTTTTTTATTTATATTTCGTGTTTAATAATTCTTTTGGGTGCGGAGATTTCGTATGCTTTGCAAAATATTCATTTCTTTGATTTTGAGACAGATACAAAAAATATAAGCATTCGTTACAAAAATTTTATTACCGTTTTTATTACCTATTTAATTGTAAAACGATTTGAAAACGAAGAACCACCGCTCTCTAATGATGATATTGCACAAAATTACGTTTTGCCGATTCGGCTGGTAAATGCTGTTTTGACGCAACTTACCGATTCAGATATTCTTGTAGAAGTTAATGACGAAAAACGCAGAATTAATTCCTACCAACCTGCTTTTGATATTAATTTGCTTACAATCAGCAAGTTGTTTGACAAACTTAATACAACAGGCTCGGAAATGTTTCTTAATTCAAAACATAAACTTATTACGCCTTTTTGGGATAGATACTTGAAAATAAGTAATTTACAAAACGAAAATGTCGGAAATATTTTGATAAAAGATATAATGGATGAAGATTTTGATTTAATAACCGAAGATTAATAATTATTTCCACCGTCCTATTCCAAATTTTTCATCAGAATGCACAGTGCCTTCCGGCTCTACGTGAATGCGTATATCATACACATTTTCAATGCATTTGCAAATATTTTCCTCAACTTGATTTGCAATTTTGTGTGCCTCATTAAGCGAACAGTTTCCATCTGCTTCAATATCCAAACTTATCAAATACATTCCACCTGTTGTACGAATACGCACACGATGTGGATTTTTTGCACCAGCCGTTGCATCAACTGCTTCAAAAACACTATCGTAAACGGCGGTGTCGTTGATGCTGTCCATCAATTCCGTATTGGAATCAAGAAAAATCGAAATCGCGGTTTTTAATATAAATAAACTGATAATGATGCCTGTGATGGCATCGAGAACAGGCATTCTCAAGATAAAAGTAAAAAACAGTCCGACAAGTACGCCGCAAGAAATCAACACATCGTTTCGCATATTTTTGGCGTTTGCAATGAGCATGGTGCTTGCAATCCGCTTACCCGCGCGGAATTGGTAAAACGAAAGCGCGAGTTTTCCGAAAATTGAAAAAATCGTAACCACAATTGCCAATGTTTCAGGCATTGGACGTTCAACACTCCAAAAAGTTGCATGCACAGAACTGATAAGCATCTGAATGCCTGCATAAAAAATCACAAACGAAAGGATTTTTGAGGCAATTCCTTCGGCTTTTTCGTAACCATAAACGTATTTCAAATCAGGCGGGCGGCTGACAATACGTGCGGTAAAAACCATCACAATAGACACCACAACATCTGTTGCCGAATCTATCCCATCGCTGATAACCGCCAAACTGCCTGTGAGAAAACCAATTACAAGTTTCATTAGCGACAATATCGCATTTCCAATGGTGCTAACCCACGAAGCACGCAACATTATTTTATTTTTATTTTCCAAAACAGTAGATTTTTATAAAAAATAATGTGCAAAAATACGGAAATTTTTGATTTAAGTTAAAAATGATTGCGTTTTTTTATTAAAAAGTAAAATGAAAAAGAAAAAGAAAAACAGAACATTGATTTTACCGCGCGAGATTGATATTTCAGCAGGTAAAATGACTTACGGACAACGTATCGAACTCGGCAAAATCTTTGAAAATGCCGAAACAAACGAGTTACGGAAATTTGAGCAGGTTTTTGAATGTATGCACAAATTCACGCCGTTGAAATGGGCAAAAGTAAAAGACTTGACTTTCAAAAGCGACACAGACGCTAAACGCTGGGCATATTTTGTAACAAAAAAGATACGCGAAGAAGGAACAGAACTTTACCGCAGCAAGCGCACAGAAGATATTTTTGAAACGCCCGTAGCGGATTTTACAGAGCGGTTGGCGGAGCGCATTGCGGGTGTATTTCAGACAAGAATTGAAAATGAGATATTTAATTTTTGATATTTTCAACTTTTGGTTGTGATTTATCATTATTATTATTTTTTTTAAACCATTTGTCTGCTCTCTCACACAAAACTGTGATAATTCCAAAAATTAAAATTGTAAATATAGTTCCTATACAATCGTTCATAACGTTAATTGTTAACGTTATTTATTTGCAAAAATACAAATAAAATTTTAAATAAAAAAATAAATTTAAAATATTTAACATAAAAAATTATGGCAGACAGTAAAGAAAAAAAAGTTTTGCTTGACGTGCAAATCAAAGCAACTGATGCGCTGAAAGGTTTAGCAACATATCCATTATGCTTTCGAGTTGTACTTTATGATGCGAAAACCAATGGCGTTGCCTTTAAATTGTGTCATCGGCAATGACACAATTTTATTATTTTGATTATCAATTTCTTGTATTTGTGCCATTGGCAATGACACAAATTTTGCAGACGAATATGTTTCATAAAACTGTTTCACTCGATATAGACCTCTACGGTTAAATCCTTTAATTTCAGGATACTTCTGTTGAATAAAATCAGCAAGTTCAGCAACCGTTTTATCTCCCCATACGGAATTGGAAAGTTGCATAGTGAGATATTGACCAATATTCCAATACAAGTTAATCATTTCAACGTTAATTGACATGAAAACATTGCTTTGTACACTTTGTAATCGAGTGTACAATTTCTTGAAACTGCTTTTGTTTATTGTCATTTGTTAACATAAGAACGAATTTTTAGACAAGTACAAAATTACGCTTTATTTTGAAATTATTCAAATAAAAAATTCCACTGAACTTGTTGCGGGGTAATAACGTTCAAATTCGCACAAAATTGTTTGCGGGCTACTGCCGCCATTGCGCCAAACCGCCCGTTATCGGCTGGCATTTCTTATATTAAAAATCATTTATTTCAATTTCAAATTATTTAAAATCTCTCTTATGTCAAGATGATAATTGCAGAGGTATAAACAGATTCAAAAACTTATTTTACAACAGAAATTTCGTTTACAATTATTTCAAACGAATAATCATTGGGGTCGCCTGTTTTCTTTTTACGTGCTTTGGCGGCATCTTGGGCTTCGTTCATTGAATTTTCACGCATTTTTTGGAACGCAGGATTGTTACTGAATATCCTTTTTGCCTTGATTTTCCTGTTCCTGTTTGAGAGTTTTTTCCCAATCTTTGTTTGTGTAATGAACGATGCCTTTTATGGCAAATTTGGTGTTTACGTCGTGTTTTTGTCCTTTTGAATCATAAATTTCCACATCAGAAAGTGAAAATTTTTCAGGTAACCACAAATAATTAGCCTCTTTTCCAAAGTTTATTTTTGCTTGTGCAAAAGCATCTTGTTTTTGTTGCCAATTTGAATTTGTCAAACCAACTGTAATTTTGCCATTACTTACCAATGTGCCACCCGCTCTACCAGATACAATGGCAATATAACCAACAAGTTCCACTTCTTTCCCGTCGTTTGTGTAACTCGAATTTAGTTCTTTAACCAATTTGTTCGTTGTGCTATCGCCGCCACAAGAAGTCAAAATCGCTACAACAATCAGCGAACTTAAAATACTCATAATCATTACTTTTTTTATTTTTATTTATAATTTATAGTTAATAATATTTTCAAAACATTGCCACTTTCGTTTCTCGGCTTCTCTGTCTCACGCTGGGTACGCCGCTTGCCTACAACTCATAAATACACGCAAAAATACATATTTCTTTTGAATCCGCAATTTTTTTTCGTTTTGCCGAATTTTTTAACAAAAACATAAAAAAATAATTAAGATATTGCTTATTAGCATTATGCTAATGATTTTTTTGAATTTCATTTTTGAAAAATTGCCCTAATTTTACGGTGTTTTTTAGATAAATAAAAAATAATTAAAATTTTTTCAAAAAAGATTTGGTAAATAAAAAATAATGTAGTACTTTTGCAGCCCCAATTTTACAAATTGTCTGTTAGGTATTTTAGTAAACATTGGACGTTTCAAAAGAACGAATGACTCTTTTTTTGAAACAAAAATCACTAATAATCAATAAATTAATGAGTCAAAAAATCAGAATTAAACTCAAATCGTATGACCATAATTTGGTCGACAAATCAGCAGAACGGATAGTAAAAACCGTTAAGGCGACAGGTGCAGCAGTAAGCGGACCAATTCCCTTGCCAACACACAAGCGTATTTTCACAGTCAATCGCGCAACATTTGTAAATAAAAAAGCGCGCGAACAGTTTGAACTTGCTTCTTACAAACGCCTTATTGATATTTTTGGTTCAACGCCAAAAACCGTTGATGCGCTGATGAAACTTGAATTGCCCAGCGGGGTAGAAGTAGAAATTAAAGTGTAATTTATTTGCAGATTTGAATATTCGGTTGTTTGATAAAATTCAAACGCCGCAACAAACAAATAATCAAATAGATAAAAATAAATAAAAATTGAAATGCCGGGATTAATAGGAAAAAAAATCGGAATGACATCCGTTTTCAGTGCCGACGGGAAAAACGTACCGTGCACTGTTATAGAAGCAGGTCCTTGTGTTGTTACTCAAATTAAAACGGTAGAAAATGACGGCTATGCTGCTTTGCAGTTGGGTTTTGAGGAAAAAACCGCAAAACATACCAACAAAGCCGAAGCAGGTCATTTTAAAGCCGCCTCAGTAGCGCCGCAAAGACACTTGGTTGAGTTCAATGAATTTGAAAAAGAGTACAAGGCAGGTGAAAAAATCACCGTTGTCGACCTTTTTGCAGAAGATACATTTGTAGATGTAATCGGAACATCAAAAGGTAAAGGATTTCAGGGCGTTGTAAAACGTCACGGATTTGGTGGTGTTGGTCAGCAAACGCACGGTCAGCACAATCGTTTGCGCGCACCAGGTTCGTTGGGCGCAAGTTCATATCCCGCTCGCGTATTCAAAGGAATGCGTATGGCAGGGCGTATGGGCGGCGACCGCGTTACCGTGCAGAATTTGGCAATAATAAAAGTAATTCCCGAACACAATCTTTTAATGGTAAAAGGTTCTGTTCCGGGCGCAAAAGGTTCAATTGTTTATATTAATAAATAAAAGGTATGGAATTGGAAGTATTAAATATTGAAGGTAAAAGCACAGGGCGTAAAGTTACGCTCAATGATGCTGTGTTTGGAATTGAGCCAAACGACCACGCCATTTATTTAGATGTAAAACAATATATGGCTAATCAGCGTCAGGGAACGCACAAAGCAAAGGGAAGAAGCGAAGTTGCGGGTTCAACCCGTAAATTAGGACGGCAAAAAGGCAGCGGCGGCGCACGTCCGGGTGATATTAAATCGCCTGTTCGCGTCGGCGGAGGTCGTATTTTTGGACCTGTTCCGCGTTTGTATCGTTTCAAACTTAATAAAAAAGTAAAACTGCTTGCACGCAAATCTGCTTTGAGTTATAAAGCGCAAAAAAACGCTATCTGTGTTGTCGAAAATTTGAATTTCGATGCGCCTAAAACGAAAAATTTCGTAGCATTGACAAAAAATCTCAATATAAGCGACCGTAAGGCGTTGCTTGTTTTGCCAGTGCAGAATGACAATGTGTATTTGTCGGCTCGCAACTTGCCTCGCGTAAAAGTGATGACAGTTGCCGATTTGAATACTTATGCAATAATGCACGCACAATCTTTGGTAATTTCCGAAGATGCAGTGTCGGTTTTTGAACAACAATTTAAAGCGTGAAAAAGGAGGAAAATCAATGTCAGTAATCATTAAACCAATAGTTACAGAAAAAATGACTCGCATTGACGAAACAGTCAATCGCGCGATAGAACGGGAAAAGTCCAAACCGACCAAACATCAACTTGGCAGCCGTCATCGTTACGGATTCCGCGTTTTGCGCGATGCCAACAAGATTGAAATCAAAAAAGCGGTCGAAGATATGTACGAAGTAACGGTTGAAGAGGTAAATACAATTATTGTTGCACCAAAACGCCGCCAGCGTTATACCAAAGCAGGAGTAACGAAAGGAGCGACTTCGGCATACAAAAAAGCAATCGTAACTCTCAAAGAAGGCGATACGATAGATTTTTATTCTAATATTTAATTGATTAAAATTATATCGGAATAAAACATTAAATATTTTTTTGAAATAAATAAAAAATTAAGATAGATACAGAAAAATGGCTGTACGCAAATTAAAACCCACAACGCCGGGACAGCGGCACAAGATTATCGGTACGTTCGAGACGGTTACGGCGAGCGCACCGGAGAAATCGCTGGTGTCGGGGCATCGTAAATCGGGTGGTCGTAATAATGAAGGAAAAATGACCATGCGCTATATCGGTGGCGGACACAAACGAAAATACAGGGTTATTGACTTTAAACGTAACAAAGACGGCATTCCTGCAACGGTAAAAACAATCGAATACGACCCCAACAGGTCGGCTCGCATTGCACTGTTGTTTTATGCCGATGGCGATAAACGGTACATACTTGCTCCTAACGGATTGCAAGTAGGACAGACGGTTCTTTCGGGTGCAGAGGCTGCACCCGAAGTAGGCAACGCACTTCCAATGGCGATTATTCCGCTTGGAACAGTGATTCACAACATTGAACTCCGTCCCGGACAGGGTGCGGCAATGGTACGCTCGGCAGGAACTTTTGCGCAACTGACTTCGCGTGAAGACAAGTACGCAATTATCAAACTACCTTCGGGTGAAGTGCGCAAAGTGCTTGCAACATGCAAGGCAACGGTAGGCAGCGTAGGTAACTCTGACCACGGGTTGGAACGCTCAGGAAAGGCTGGTCGTTCGAGATGGCTCGGACGCCGTCCGCGTGTAAGAGGCGTAGTAATGAACCCTGTTGATCATCCGATGGGTGGCGGTGAAGGACGTGCATCTGGCGGACATCCTCGCTCACGTAAAGGATTGTTGGCTAAAGGATACAAAACACGTGCGCCAAAACGCCAATCTAATCAATATATTATTGAAAGACGTAAAAAATAATTAATAAGAAGTAAATAATATGAGCCGTTCATTAAAAAAAGGACCGTATATCAACTTAAAACTCGAAAAGAAAGTTTTGGGTATGAACGAAACAGGCAAAAAGTCGGTTATTAAAACTTGGGCAAGGGCGTCAATGATTTCTCCCGACTTTGTAGGTCATACAATAGCAGTTCACAATGGAAATAAATTTATTCCTGTGTATATTACAGAAAACATGGTGGGACACAAACTTGGCGAATTTTCGCCGACCCGCATTTTCAGAGGACACGCAGGCAATAAGAAAAAATAATTAATTCCATTGAAATTTCACTAATTATATTAAAAGAATTAGAAAAAATGCGAAGAAAAAAAATAGCAGCCAACGCAAGAAAAGAAGCCAACAAAACGCTTTATTTCGCAAAACTTAAAGATGTACCTACCTCGCCGCGCAAAATGCGATACGTGGCAGATATGATTCGCGGAATGGAAGTCAATAGAGCATTGGGCGTTTTGAAATTCTCAAACAAAGAGGCATCGGCTAAAATGGAAAAACTGTTGAAATCGGCTATTTCCAACTGGGAACAGAAATCGGAACGCAAAGCCGATAACGTCAATTTATATGTAAGCAAAGTTTATGTGGATTCGGCAACGATGCTCAAACGCCTTCGTACCGCTCCGCAGGGACGCGGTTATCGTATTCGCAAACGCTCGAATCACGTAACATTGTTTGTTGATGAAAAAAATCTGAATACTAACGATAACGAAAAAAAAGCAGTAAAAAATGGGACAGAAAACTAATCCAATAAGTAATCGCTTGGGTATTATTCGCGGTTGGGACTCGAATTGGTACGGCGGAAAAAACTACGGCGACACAATTCTTGAGGACAGCAAAATCCGCAAATATCTTAACGCCCGCCTTGCAAAAGCAAGCGTTTCGCGAATCGTTATCGAACGTACTCTCAAACTTGTTACAATTACGGTTTGCACCGCCCGTCCTGGACTTATTATCGGAAGAGGCGGAAAAGACGTTGATACTTTGAAAGAAGAATTGAAAAAAATTACCGATAAGGAAATTCAAATCAATATTTTTGAAGTAAAACGTCCAGAAATAGATGCAGTAATTGTAGCCAATAATGTTGCTCATCAAATTGAAGGCAAAGTGGCTTATCGCCGTGCTGTGAAAATGGCAATTGCCTCAACAATGCGTGCAGGAGCAGAAGGCATCAAAATTCAGGTGTCGGGGCGTCTAAACGGTGCCGAAATTGCTCGTTCGGAAATGTATAAAGAAGGCAGAACGCCTTTGCACACTTTCCGTGCCGACATCGACTATTGCCATGCCGAAGCGTTGACAAAAGTGGGAATTATCGGAATAAAAGTTTGGGTTTGCCGTGGAGAAGTTTATGGCAAAAAAGACCTTACGCCTAATTTCACATCAACAGAAAGAAGCGGCGACCGCCGCGAGCGTGGTTCGCGCTATGGCGACAGAGAAAGAGGAGAACGCGGCGAAAAAGGCGGCGGCTTCCGCAAACGCCGTGATGACCGCAGTGAAAGACCCAGCAGAGGCGGCGGAGAACGCCGCGAACGCAGAGATAATAAGAAATAACTGTTTAAATTTATAATAGATTTAAAAGAGAATTATGTTACAACCGAAAAAAACTAAGTTCAGAAGACAGCAGAAAGGGCGTATGAAAGGCAACGCCCAGAGAGGCAACCAATTGGCATTCGGTTCTTTTGGAATTAAATCATTAGAATCTAAATGGTTAACAGGTCGTCAGATTGAAGCAGCACGTGTGGCTGTAACTCGTCATATGCAACGTCAAGGACAAATTTGGATACGAATTTTCCCCGACAAACCTATTACCAAAAAACCCGCAGAAGTGCGTATGGGTAAAGGTAAAGGTGCGCCTGAAGGATTTGTAGCCCCTGTTACTCCCGGACGTATGCTTATTGAAGTAGAGGGCGTTCCTTTCGATATTGCAAAAGAAGCACTTCGTTTGGCTGCGCAGAAATTACCCGTAACAACGAAATTCGTTATACGATACGACTATGATGCAACTCAAAATGTATAATCTTTAAAATTAATTTTTAAAATAAAATGAAAATAAAAGAAGTAAGAGAGTTGACAACTTCAGAAATAAGAGAAAGATTGGAAGCCGAAAAAGCGCGCTTAACCAACTTGAAAATAAATCACTCGATATCGCCGCTTGACGACAATTCGCAGATTAGTAAAACAAGGCGCGACATCGCCCGCTTTGCTACCGAATTGCAGTTGCGCGAATCGAATAACAAATAATACACATAAGTTCTGATGGAAAATATAAGAAATTTAAGAAAAGAAAGAACAGGTGTAGTTTTCAGCAATAAGATGGACAAAACCATTACTGTTGCCGTCAAATGGAAAGAAAAACACCCTATTTATGGTAAATTTGTGAGCAAGACAAAAAAATATCATGCTCACGATGAAAAGAACGATTGCAATATCGGCGACACTGTTCGCATAATGGAAACGCGTCCGTTGAGCAAAACAAAACGCTGGCGTGTGGTAGAAATTATTGAAAGGGTTAAATAATTATGATACAGCAAGAAACAAGATTAACAGTAGCCGACAATAGCGGCGCGAAAGAAGCCCTTTGCATAAGAGTATTAGGCGGCACAGGCAGACGCTACGCCTCTGTGGGCGACGTTATAGTTGTTGCAGTCAAAAGCGTAATACCTTCGGCGGAACTCAAAAAAGGAGTTGTTTCAAAAGCCGTTGTTGTGCGTACTAAAAAAGAAATTCGCCGCGCTGATGGTTCGTACATTCGTTTTGACGACAATGCCTGCGTGCTTTTGAACAATGCTGGCGAAATTCGCGGCAGTCGTATCTTCGGACCTGTAGCACGCGAACTGCGTACTACAAATATGAAAATAATTTCACTTGCACCTGAAGTTCTTTAATAAATTTACTGTTTAACACAATTTTTAATTAAAAGTAAAATAATGAGTAAATTACACATAAGAAAAGGCGATACCGTATTTGTAAATACAGGCGATGACAAGGGAAAAACAGGTCGCGTGCTTAAAGTGTTTGTAAAAGAGCAGCGAGCCATTGTTGAAGGCATCAACATTGTGTCTAAAAGTGCGAAACCAAACGCGAAAAAGCCGCAAGGCGGAATGGAAAAGAAAGAAGCTTCTGTTCATATTTCAAATTTGAACCTTGTCGAAGGAGGAAAACCCATCCGCACGCTGCGCAAAAGCAATGCCGATGGAAAATTAGTACGAATTTCTAAAAAATCAGGTAAAGAAATTTAAAAGAAATGAATACAGCAAGTTTAAAAAAAGATTATAAAGAACGTGTAGTTCCCGCTTTGATGAAAGAATTTGCCTATACGTCTGTTATGCAAGTTCCCCGACTTGAAAAAATAGTTCTCAATCAGGGACTTGGGCAGGCTACAGCCGATAAGAAAATCATAGAAGTGGCAATCAACGAAATGACCACAATCACAGGTCAGAAAGCCGTTGCCACTGTGTCCAAAAAAGACATTTCAAATTTTAAAGTGCGTAAAAAAATGCCTATAGGCGTGCGCGTAACCCTTCGCGGCGAGCGTATGTACGAATTTTTGGAACGCCTCGTGCGCGTGGCTTTGCCGCGTATCCGCGATTTTAAAGGAATTGAAAACAAACTTGACGGACGTGGAAATTACACATTAGGAATCGAGGAACAGATTATTTTCCCCGAAATCAACATCGACACCATTACCAAACTTTTGGGAATGAATATTACGTTTGTTACTACCGCCAAAACCGATGAAGAAGGTTTTGCCTTGTTGAGAGAATTTGGTTTACCTTTTAAGAAAAATTAAAAAAA
>WRGS01000203.1 GCA_009787075.1 Paludibacter sp. | reverse complement strand
AATTATCACTGCGATTGGCAAAAACATTGAAATTAAATCCCAATATTTTGTTCTGTCTTTGTAAGTTATTGTACCACTGAATTTTTCGTCTGCTTTGGCTTGGTCTGTAAGTTTTATAAATTCATCAATAGTAGGAATTTTTACGGTAATAAATGCACCTTTATCGCTGTTAAAATTTTCAATTTTGCCAAGAATTTTCTCAACAGAATCCTTTTTTATTTCAGCTTCAATAGTAGAAAGCGGCGGCGAAGGATATACCACAATATTATCGATGCTGCCTGAGTTGAGGTATTTTTCAAACTCGGAAAAATTTTTTTCGCGTTTTACCCCAACCGAATCGTTTCTGCTGAACATAAAAAACACTAAAATAGCGATTACTCCGAAATATAGCCATGAATAATTAAATTTGGGCGGTTGATTTTTGTCATTCAACTTATTAAATTGTTGTTTGCCTTTATTTGTTTCCATTTTTTAGAATTAGAATATTTAATTCAACTGTTTGATGTGCAAGTATTTATAGATTAAATTATTATTTTTAGTAAATAAATTAAAAATTGACTGCAAAATTAATATAATTTTTTGATTTTAAAAATTCAACGCCAATCAGAAGTTTTTTTGTGAATATACAAAGCCTCTTTTTATGAATTTCCATATTTATGTTCATACGAAAAACAATTTGATTTACCTTATGAAATTAATTTTTTCAAAAAAACCTCCAAACAAAAACAAAATCTGCCTGCAAATACACTGATTTACAGACAGATATTTTTTTACAAGTACTCGAGGCGGGACTTGAACCCGCACAGCCGATAAAAGCCAAAGGATTTTAAGTCCTTCGTGTCTACCATTCCACCACTCGAGCAACATTAATTCCTTATTTTAATATTCCAAAATTATTTTTGCCAATTTCGGAATTTAAACTCTTTTTTGAGCGGAAAACGGGACTCGAACCCGCGACCCCGACCTTGGCAAGGTCGTGCTCTACCAACTGAGCTATTTCCGCAAAACTTTTCAATGCCGCAATTTTTATAAATTCGGGCTGCAAAAGTAGTAATTTTTTTTGTTTTACAAAAATTTTATACAAAAAAGACGAACAATTTTTTTGAAATTATTCGTCTTTTCTTTTTTGCTTCACAAAAAAGTTACGCCAATTTGACAAAAGTGTCCTGCTCGCCGTCTTCTATGAAATTTACTTTCCCTTCGCGAGCCAGCCAACCTAATGCGTAGTTCAAATCCTTTTCGGTAAGTTTGGTTGCTTTTTTTAAGCCTTTGATGTCCAATTCTTTAACACTTTCCAATGCTTTCCAAACTACTCCTGCATTAATGCCTATTTTTTCTAAATTCATAATGAGATTGTTTTTTTATTAAAATTATGAGTTATTTTTTCGGCTGCAAAAGTACAACATTTTTTTTAAAAACAAATAAAAAAAATGTTTTTTAATATAAAAAATAGATAATTTATTAACAAATCTTATTCTAAAATTTGTACTTTATTAGGATTTCGTTGTTTTGCTTCGGGAAATTGCGCTTTATGTCCGAGCGCTATTCCAATGATTATCCGATAATTAGCAGGTAAATTTAACTCTGCCACCACAGCGTTTGCCTCAGGAGTTCCGCTGTTAAGTGCGTGGGCAACTCTTCCTAAGGCTACAGTTCCCAAACCATACGATTCTGCGCTGAGCATCACAGTTTGCGTAAAAATTCCCGTATCAAACGGACTGTAACTGTTTGTAGTGTCATTTGCAACGAGAATCAATGTTGGCGCATTGTAAAAATCGGGCGCAACTGCTTTAATTTTCGCCAAAAAATCTGCATTGCTGATAACGCGAACTTCCCAAGGCTGGTCGTTTCTTGCGCTCGGAGAGTTAATCGCCGATTTCATAATCAAATCAATCGTATCGCGAGATACAGGCAACGCGGTGTAAGCGCGGATACTGCGGCGAGCAAGAATGTTTTCGTTTACAATTTCAGATTTTGACTGATTTTGAGCGTTGCCTTTGCTTTGGCAACTTGTGTTTGAGGCAATTATAATACCCAAACTTAAAACTAAAAATACTGTTTTCTTCATTTTTTTAATAATATAAAATAAATTAAAATTTTAAAAATTAATAATTTGATTTGACAGAAATTTTATTAGGAAGTTTAATAGCATAAAATTTTTATCAAAATTAAAATATTTTTTTGAAAAAAACTTTTTTATAAAAAAAAACTTTAATTTTGTACTTTGAAAAAATTTTAATTTTTATGCCAATAAATTTTAAAATAACGATTAAAGATATTGCCAAAGCACTTGGGGTTTCGGTTTCAACTGTTTCACGTGCGTTGCATAATAACCATGATATAAGCGACAGTACAATAGAACTTGTGCAGAGTTATGCCCGTGAACATAAATACGTACCGAATTCGCTTGCTTTGGGCTTAAAAAATCAACGTTCGCGGATTGTTGGCGTAATTATACCCGAACTGGCAAATAATTTTTTTTCAACTATACTTTCAGGAATGGAACTTGCGGCAGAAAGGCTTGGTTATTACCTGATTGTATGTCAAAGTATGGAAGATTATGAGAAAGAAATATTCAATGTGAAGACTTTGCTCAATGCGCACGTTTGCGGCGTAATGGTTTCAATAGCAAAAACCACAAAAAAATTTGACCATTTTAAAGAATTTATTTACAACGATATACCTGTTGTTTTTTTCGACCGTATCTGTCCCGAAATTGATGCGTCAAAAGTTGTGGTTGATGATTATGCGGGAACATTTTCAGCAGTTGAATATATGATTAAAACGGGCTGTAAGAAGATTGCGTTTTTCCACGCGCCATTGAATTTAGAAATTTCAAAGAATCGAAAAAACGGTTTTTTTGATGCTTTAATAAAAAATGAAATCCCTATAAATGAAAACTTTATACGCATTGCCGACACCAAACAGTTGGGTTATCAAAATGCGTTTGACCTGCTGCAACAGGCAGAACACCCTGACGGATTTATGTGTATGAACGATTATACGGCAATAGGTGTGTTGCTGGCGACAAAAAACCTTGAGATAAACGTTCCTGAAGATGTTTCTATTTTCGGATTTTCAAATTCTGAAGCCTCGCAGAATACTGACCCGATGCTCTCAACAGTCAATCAACATCCTCTAAAAATCGGCGAGCAGGCGATGAATCTTTTGATTGACAAAATAGGAAAAAACGAACACGCGCCTAAAAATAAGATAATTAAAACTTCGCTCGTACTGCGCGAAACAACACGAAATCAAAAAAATTAATAAATATATAAATATATAATAATTATGACAAATAAACCTGACCTTTCTTTTTGGAAAATCTGGAATTTAAGTTTCGGATTTTTTGGCGTACAAATCGCATACGCTTTGCAAAGCGCGAATATCAGCCGCATATTTTCGACTTTGGGCGCCGACCCGCACAATCTTTCATATTTTTGGATTCTTCCGCCTTTAATGGGGCTTATTGTTCAACCAATTGTTGGTTCGTTGAGCGATAAAACATGGATTCCACGTCTGGGACGCAGGATTCCATATCTTTTTGTCGGTGCGCTGGTAGCCGTTATAGTAATGTGCCTGCTACCTAATGCGGGCAGTTTTGGAATGGCTGTTTCGGCGGCGATGATTTTCGGACTTGTAGCTCTAATGTTGCTTGATACTTCGATAAATATGGCAATGCAACCTTTCAAAATGCTTGTGGGCGACGTGGTCAATGAAAAACAGAAAACATTTGCCTACTCCATTCAAAGTTTTTTGGTAAATGCAGGCAGCGTTTTAGGCTTTTTGTTTCCTTTTATTTTAACATGGATAGGAATTTCAAATATCGCAGCAGAAGGGGTTATACCTGATTCTGTTATTTATTCGTTTTATGGAGGCGCTGCCATTTTGATCTTGTGCGTATTTTATACTATGTGGAAAGTAAAAGAAATGCCGCCACAAGAATATGCCTCATTTCATGGTTTTGATGCCAATCCGCCTGTAAAAGAAAAATCAGATTTCATTACTTTGCTCAAAAATGCACCAAAAGTATTCTGGACTGTGGGCTTGGTGCAATTTTTCTCTTGGATAGCGTTTATGTATATGTGGACTTATACCAATGGCGCAATTGCCGCAAATGTATGGGGCGTAACAGACGCAAAATCAGCCGAATATCAAATAGCAGGCAATTGGGTTGGCGTACTTTTTGCTGTTCAGGGACTTGCTTCTGTGATTTGGGCTTTAGTAATTCCGCGTTTCAAAAATAAAACAACAGCGTATATTATCAGTCTTTTGCTTGGAGCAGCAGGTTTCATATCTACACTTTTTGTCCACAATCAATATCTTTTATTCGGTTCATATATTCTGATTGGCTGTGCTTGGGCAGCAATGTTGGCATTGCCATTTACCATTTTGACTAATGCGCTTTCGGGTAGAAATATTGGCGCTTATCTCGGACTTTTCAATGGAACGATTTGTATTCCGCAGATTGCGGCAGCCGCATTGGGCGGCGTTTTGCTGTCGCTTGTTGGCGGACATCAGATAAATATGCTTGTTGTAGCGGGCGTGTCGCTTATTTTGGGAGCGGTGGCTGTTATATGGGTTAAAGAAAAGCAAAGTTAATAATTTGCTCGATAAACATACTTTTTAATTAAATTAACGAGGTCGAAAGTTATGAAAACTTCTGACCTCGTTTTGTGCGTTATTTCAAGGATTTGTAATCCTTAAATGATTAATATAACAGGTAAATGTTAAACGCTTTATAGATACCATTTCTCAAAATATCGCATTAAAAACACTGCGGAACAGGTAGGGCGAAAAATTTTTCGCCCTACAATTTCTGCTACCACCCGATAACCGATTGATATTTTACAATAATAGCGTCTATACCGCCTTTGTCTAAAATGTCTGCCCAGTTGCCATTGCCGAAAGATTCAGGATAAGAATCTCCAACCGCCACATAGCCGTTTGCTACTGCTGTTATGGAATTAAAATAATCAGCACCGTTACCGCCAAAGTTCTTTTTCCAACTGCCATGTTTGGCAGGTCATCTCATCCGCATGAATTAAGCGTTATAATTGCCAAACAAAAAAATAGTAATAACCAAAATCTAAAAATTTTTCTCATATTATTTTAAAATTAAAAATTTGTTCGTCCTTACTTTTCATTAAAATTTAAACATATTTTTATTCTTCCATAAAATCTTTCAGCATTAAAAATGCCATTTGTGTGGCGCGTTCTATGTTTTGTTCGCGAATGTTGCCAAACTGAAAAACCTTGCTTATAGTTTTCTCTTTGCTCCAAACAGCAATCCAAACCATTCCAACAGGTTTTTCGGCTGTGCCGCCGCTCGGACCTGCAATGCCCGAAACGGCAATGCCGAAATCGGAATTTGCGCGCAGGCAAACTCCTTGCGCCATTTGTTCTACAACTTGCTGGCTTACCGCGCCAAAATTTTCAATATCTGCTAAATTTACGCCTAAAATATTCATTTTCAATTTATTGGAATAAGCCACAACACCTCCGCTAAAAATATCGGAACTGCCTGCAAGCAATGTAAGCCGATGCGCAATATTGCCTCCTGTGCAACTCTCGGCAACGGCAAGAGTTTTGCCTTTTTTACGCAAAAGCGTACTGATAATTTGCTCAACAGAAATATCTTCAAAAGCAATTATTGATTTTCCAAGAATTTCTGTCAATGCGGCAATTTGCTGATTTACAGCAAATTCTAATGAAAGCGCATCATCAGACACTCCGCTTAAACGCAATTTTACAATTCCATAATGCGGCAAATATGCAAGATGAATATTGGGCGGCAAAGCGTTTTCCCAATCGGCAATTTTGAGCGCAAGTTGCGATTCGGGAATTCCGCCAACAAGTACGTTTTTATGCACAATTGCTTGAGTATCAAATCGTTGATGCAAGCACGGAATAATATCGCTGCTCATTGCGGTTTTCATTTCGTAAGGTACGCCCGGCATTGAAACTGCAACTTTTCCATTGAGTTCAAACCACATTATCGGCGCAGTTCCTGCGCGGTTTTGAAAAATCTCAGCATTTTCGGGCACAAACGCCTGACAGCGAGTGAGTTCATTCATTACCAAAGAGCGCGTTTTGAAAAATTCCAAAATATTTTGATAAACCAAATCGCTGAAAACAAGGCGCGTATTAAAATATTCCGCAAGCGTTTGCTTGGTAATATCGTCTTTTGTGGGACCTATTCCACCTGTTATCAGAACAACATCGGCGCGGGCAAAAGCCGCATCTAACGCACTGACAATCTGCTGTTTGTTATCGTAAATTGAAGTAATTTGCACAACATCAAAACCGTTAGCGTTCATTTCGGCGGCAATGTATGCCGAATTTGTATCAACAATTTGCCCAATGAGAATTTCATCGCCAATTGTAATTATTTCCGTTTTCATTTTTCTTTAAAATTATTATTTTTATATTCTTTTGCCGCCGTTTGAAGTTCGGAAAACCATTTCTCGCCAAAACGGCGAGTTAGCGGTTGTTGAAGAAATTGATATACAGCAATTTGTTGTTGTTTTCCTAAATCTCTTGCGCATTGGCAAACCGACCATTTATGATAATTTACGGCAATATAATCGTTATATTTTTGCAACCGAACAGGATACAAATGACAGGAAATCGGTTTGTAAAAATCAATTTTTCCCGCTTTGTACGCCTTTTCTATCGCACATTTGGCGCAACCATCGCTATCGCGATAAACAAACGCACATTCTTTGCCATCAACCAAAGCGGTAACATTCTCGCCTTCTCTGTCGATGTATGAAACGCCTTGATTTTCAATAATTTGACGCGATTTTTCAGGCAAATATTCCAAAACATCGGGTGCAATTTTTTCTAAAATTTCTACTTCTTCATCCTGCAACGGCGCACCCTCATCGCCGTCGATGCAGCATTGCCCTTTGCACGAAAACAAATTGCATACAAAAAATTCGTCAAAAAGGTCAAAACTGATTATCGTATTATCAATCTGTAACATAATATGGGTGCAAAATTACTGTTTTTTTTTATATTTTTGCCAAAAAAATTGTTGTTGGTTGCTATTGATTATTTATTTTGTAAAAAAATCTTTATCTTTGCGCTTGTTTTTCTTTAAAAAAATAACAAATCAGCAAATTATTTATTTTATTTATACTTTCAAACTATGTCATTAATTATCAAGGAAATACGCACGAAAAGCGAAATGAAAAAGTTTATCCGTTTCAATACGGATTTGTATGCAGGCAATCAATATTTTTGCCCGCCGCTCGAATTTGACGAACTTGCAACGCTAAATCCGAAGAAAAATCCCGTTTATGATTTTAGCCAAAGCGTGTGCTATATGGCTTACAAAGACGGCAAGCCAGTTGGACGCATTTGCGGAATTATCAACAATCGCGCAAACGAACTGTGGAAGGTAAAAAAACTGCGTTTCGGCTGGTTCGATTTTATTGACGACTTGGAAGTTTCCGCCGCGCTGCTTGATAAAGTTGCGCAATGGGGGCGCAGCAAGGGAATGACGGTGATGAACGGACCTGTCGGTTTTACAGATTTCGACCATCAGGGTTTGCTGCTTGAAGGTTACGAGTATAATTCGCCGATGGCGAGTTTGTACAATTTTCCGTATTATGTCAAACACTTTGATAATTACGGATTTACCAAAGAAGAAGATTGGATTGAATACCTTGTAACTCCGCCCGACAAAGTGCCTGAACGAATGGAGCGCATCGCAAAAATTGTGCTGGAAAAATACAATTTGCGCGTTGATAAAGTGCATTCAGCCAAAGAGTTAAAACAAAAATACGGCTATTCGTATATGGACACGCTCGACGAGGCGTACAAGCCGCTTTACAACTATTCGCCAATGACCGAGCGGCAGAAAAAATACATTGCAGATGCGTATTTCGGTTTGCTGAATTTCGATTTTGCAACTATCGTTGTCAATGCCGAAAACGAAGTTGTAGGCGTAGGCGTGGGAATGCCAAATATTTCTGATGCGTTGCGCAAATCAAAAGGGCGTTTGTTTCCATTTGGCTGGTTTTATTTACTTAAAGCATTGAAAGCAAAAAAAATGGAAGAGTTCGATTTGCTGCTTATCGGCGTGCGACCCGATTATCAGAACAAGGGCGTAAATGCAATTTTCTTTTACGACCAAATTCCGTATTTTATAAAATATGGAATTAAAAAAGTTACCACAACCAATATTTTGGAATCAAATTCCAAAAATCAGGCAAATTATGAATATTTCGACAAAATACAGCATAAACGCCGCAGGGCTTATGTGAAGCAACTTTAATTTTTGAATTGTTTCCTGCTTGGCAGTTCGCAATGACATGCTCCCTCTCTTTGTGGAAAAGGGAGAGAGATCAATATGTCATTGCGAGCGCAGCGAAGCAATATAGAATAAAAACGACAAAAAATAATTTCTAAAATTTTGAAAAAATAACATAATGAATATGAAAAAAATATTTTTAATAATCTGCTTTTTCAGCGTAATATTTTATTCTAATGCGCAGACAGACAAAGGAATGGCAGTTAAAACGGCTGTTTCTGATGTTACGGTTTTTATTAAAGGTGCGCAGGTTACGCGCAAAACGTCAGTGAATTTTCCTGCGGGAAAATCTACATTGCGTTTTACCAATCTTTCGCCTTATATTGATGCAAAAAGTGTACAGGTAAAAGTAGATGGAGAAGTAATGATACTTTCTGTAAATCATACACTTAACTACAACGATACTGTTAAACTCACAGACGAAGTTGCCGCACAGGCAAAACAGATTGAAGCCATTGATGAGAAAATCAAAACAGAGCAAACAAATCTGGAAATTATTGCCGAAGCAATCAGTTTTTTGAAAGAAAACAAAAAAATCGGCGGTGCAGATAAAGGGCTGGAATATAATAATCTGAAACTTACAACAGAATATTACAGCCAGCAAATTGCTGCATTAATAACAAAGCAAGCCGAAACAAACAAAAAAATCAAAACTTTAGGTGAAGAAAAAGCGGCAATTCAGAAAAAAATCGCTTCCGCAGGTGGCGTAAAGCCCGAACCAACAGGCGAAATCGTTCTTATTGCCGATTGCAAAACCGCCTTGCGCGTGCCTGTTGAGTTGTCGTATTATGTGAATAATGCAAGTTGGTTTCCTTCGTATGATATTCGTGCAAAGGATATTACGCAGCCTGTGGATTTGGTTTACAAGGCAAATGTGATGCAAAACACCAAAGAAGAATGGAAAAATGTGAAACTGAAAATTTCTTCTGCCAATCCAAATCTCGGCTCTGTTGCGCCAAAATTGCAAACTTATGTATTGAATTATTGGACAAAACCACCGCGTTACGATTTGGCTAACAACAATTTATCTAACACTGTTTCGGGCATTATTACAGATGAAAACGGCGAACCGCTTGCTGGTGCATCTGTAACAATTAAAGGAACAACTATTGGTACTGCCACAGACTTAGACGGAAAATATTCGCTCACAATTCCTGCAAACGGCGGCGATTTGCAAATTTCATTTGTTGGTTTTAAAACTAAAATCCAGCCAATTATCAGTAATAATATCAATATCCGTTTAGAAGAAGATGAAAGAAAACTAAGCGAAGTAGTAGTTACAGGACGTGGTGGTAATCTCTCTGCTATATCAAAAGCATTGGAAGGTCGTACTGCTGGAGTTGCTGTACAAAATTCTTCCAAGCCTACATCTGTTCCTGTTCCTGTGGTGCAGGTTGAAAATGCAACATCGGTAGAATTTGAAATAAAAACGCCTTATACTATCGCTTCGGAAAACAAAACAACCGTTGTAGAAATGGAACATTACTCTCTGCCAGCCGATTACCAATATTATTGCGTGCCTAAAGCCGACAAAGACGCTTTTCTTTTAGCCAATATCGTTGATTGGGAAAAGTATAATTTGCTCGAAGGCGAGGCAAATATATTTTTCGAGAATACTTTTGTGGGCAAAACAATTCTTGATGTGCGTTATATTAGCGATACGCTAAATATTTCTTTAGGGCGAGATAAAAATGTTGTTATCAAGCGGGAAAAAGTTACAGAATTTACGCAAACAAAATTCCTTTCGTCAAAAGCAGAAGTTACGCGCAATTGGAAAATTACTGTCCGCAACAACAAACGTCAGCCAATTTCAATGGTTTTGCTCGACCAAATTCCTGTTTCAACCGTTTCGGAAATTGAAGTAACGGCAGAAAAATTGACCAACGGAATTTTGAACAAAGAAACAGGCGAAGTAAAATGGACATTTACGCTTCCGCCCACTCAAAAAACAGAATTTGAATTGCTTTACAGAGTCCGCTATCCAAAAGGAAAAAATTTGACAATAGAATAAAATAAAGTATTGACAACAATTAATTAACGATTCACACAAACAGCAAAACTTTGAAAATGGTTTTGCTGTTTCATTTTTGTGAAAAATATCGTATTTTTGCAAAAAAATATTTTTCAGATTAAAAAATAAAATGTTAAATAAATCTAATATGATAAAAGATACGCAGATTTTTGAAATTATAGAAAAAGAAAGACAGCGGCAGTTGCACGGAATTGAACTTATTGCTTCCGAAAACTTTGTTAGTGAGCAGGTTATGCAGGCAATGGGCAGCGTTTTAACCAACAAATATGCAGAAGGTTATCCTGCAAAACGTTATTACGGCGGTTGTCAGGTGGTTGATATGAGCGAAAATTTGGCTATTGACCGCTTGAAAGAACTTTACAACGCAGAATGGGCAAATGTTCAGCCGCATTCGGGAGCACAGGCAAATATGGCGGTGTTTTTGGCTTGCCTCAATGCAGGCGACAAATTTCTCGGCTTAAATCTCTCGCACGGCGGACATCTTTCGCACGGCTCGCCTGTAAATTTTTCTGGAATAAACTATAACGCGCTTTCGTACAACGTAAAAGAAAGCGACGGGCGCGTCGATTATGACGAATTGGAACAAATAGCCAAAGCCGAAAAACCAAAACTTATTATCGCGGGCGCATCTGCCTACTCGCGCGAGTGGGATTATGCGCGTATTCGCAAAGTATCTGATGAAATCGGCGCAATTTTTATGGTTGATATGGCGCATCCTGCGGGGTTGATTGCTGCAAAATTGCTTGAAAATCCTGTCAAACATGCGCACATTGTAACTTCCACAACGCATAAAACACTGCGCGGACCTCGCGGCGGAATTATTCTTATGGGAAAAGATTTTCCCAATACTTGGGGCAAAACCACTCCAAAAGGCGAAGTGAAAACGATGTCGGCAATTTTGGACAGCGCGGTTTTTCCCGGAGTTCAGGGCGGACCATTGGAACATGTTATTGCAGCAAAGGCGGTTGCCTTTTATGAAGCCTTGCAGCCCGAATATGCAACTTATCAAATGCAGGTTAAGAAAAACGCTGCTGCAATGGCGCAGGCATTGATTGACAAAGGATATAAAATTATCAGCGGCGGAACTGACAATCATTGTATGCTGGTTGATTTGCGCACAAAATTCCCAGATTTGACAGGAAAAGTCGCCGAAAATGCGCTTGTCGCAGCCGATATTACCACAAATAAAAATATGGTGCCTTTCGACAGCCGTTCGCCATTTCAAACTTCGGGCTTGCGTTTTGGTACGCCCGCAATTACAACTCGCGGCGTAAAAGAAGATTTTATGCTGCAAATTGTTGAGTTAATAGACACAGTATTAAGCGATTACGAAAACGAAAAGACAATTTCTTCTGTTCGTCAAAAAGTTAATTCTTTGATGAAAGATATGCCGCTTTTTGCATGGTAATTAGAAGCAGTAAAAATATATTTTATTGGCACAAATAAACAAAATGCAAATTTTAA
>WRGS01000202.1 GCA_009787075.1 Paludibacter sp. | reverse complement strand
GCAGACCAAGTTCTGCACCTTATGAAACGCCGCTACAACACAGAACTTTTTGCTTATAAAATTCATAAAATCAAAGAGTTAATGCCTGACGCATTTATCGGCGTTGATGTAATTACAGGCGTGCGCGGCGAAACCGACGAACTTTTTGAAAAATCATTTAATTTTATTAAAAATTTGAATATTTCGGCTTTGCACGTTTTTACTTATTCTGAGCGCGAAGGAACGAAAATGCTTGAAATTCAACCGATTATACCTGTTAAAGAAAAAAAACGCCGCAGTAATTTGCTTCGTGCGCTTTCGACAGAAAAAACAGAAAAGTTTTATCGTTCCCAAATTGGCAAAACTGTAAATGTACTTTGGGAAAGCCGCCACAGTGGAAATCAGATGTGCGGTTTTTCAGAAAATTATTTGAAAGTTTATGGAAAATACGACAGACAAAAAGTGAATACAGTAGAAACTTTAAAATTCTTTTAATTCAAAATTTTCGCCGTCAAATTCGCCGTAAGTGAAAAGATTGATAAAATCACCGAGAATTATAATTTGCTCTCCTGCTGCAAGTTGCAACTTGAGCGGTAAATGCCGATGACCAAAAACCAAATAATCAACTTTATGGGTTTGAACATATTTTTTTGCAAAACGTATAAGCGGCTCGCCGTCTTCGCCTTTGTATCGCGTGTGTGTTTCAGTCAATTTTTCACGATTCTTTTTTGCCCAAAAATAACCTAAATTTTGCCCCAAACGCGGCGGGAGGCAGGCAAAAGCGCGTTGCAAAAATCTGTTGTGAAAAATTTTATGAAGAAAATTTGAATCATCGCCGTGCCGCATATAAAATATTTTTCCAAAATGTTCAACTTTAAGCGGTTCACGATGCGTTTTCAATCCGATTTCCTGTTCAAAATAATCGAAAGCCCAAACATCGTGATTGCCTGTGAAAAAGTGAATATCAATACCGCTGTCGGTCAGTTCGGCAAGTTTGCCAAAAAACCGCACAAAACCTTTCGGCACAACAGTTTTATATTCAAACCAAAAATCAAAAATATCGCCAAGAAGATAAATCGTTGAAGCATTGGCTTTTATGCTGTCAAGCCAGTGCACCAAACGATTTTCGTGTTCGCGCGGATTTTTTACCAACCAAGAACCAAGATGCGCATCAGAAATAAAATAAATGTGTGTTTTTTGCATTTGCATAGTGCAAAAGTAATTAAAAAAAGTTTTTTTATAACATAAAAAAAATTAATTTTGCAAAAAAAATTTTGATGAAAATAATTTCATATAATGTAAATGGCATTCGTGCAGCTTTGTCAAAGGGTTTTGCCGATTGGCTGAAAGCAGAAAACCCTGACGTGCTTTGTTTGCAGGAAACCAAAGCGCAGCCCGACCAAATTGACATTGCGCTTTTTGCCCAGCTTGGATATACAACTTATCTTCATAGCGCGCAGAAAAAAGGTTACAGCGGCGTTGCAATTCTTACTAAAATTGCCGTTGATAATATCGCAGTTGGTATGCACTCGCCTGATTTCGACAACGAAGGGCGCGTTCTTCGTGCCGATTTTGGCGATGTTTCGGTTATGAGCGTTTATGTGCCGAGCGGTTCGTCGGGCGACGAGCGGCAGGAATTTAAAATGTCTTTTTTGGAAAAATTTTTGCCTTTTGTTGAAAAAACGCGGCAAAATCGTCCGAATATCGTTATTTGCGGCGATTATAATATTTGCCACAAACCTATTGACATCAATCATCCTGAACGGCAAAATGGCGTTTCGGGCTTTTTGCCCGAAGAACGCGCGTGGTTGGACAGTTATCAGGCAAGCGGAATGGTCGATTCGTTCCGCGTGTTCGACAGCCGCGCCGAGCAATATTCGTGGTGGAGTTACCGAGGCGGCGCACGTTCCAGAAATGCAGGCTGGAGAATTGATTATCAGTGGATTAGTGCACCGCTTTTGCCTCGCCTGAAAGCAGCAGGAATTATGCAGGATACAATCCACAGCGACCATTGCCCCGTATGGAGTGAAATTCAATAAATTCAAAAAATTTATATATTTTTGCAGGTAAAATCCAAAAATTTAATTCTAAAAAAATATTTATGGAATCCAAAATTGGACTTGATTTTCAAAAAGTTGCGCACGCAAAAGGCATTGCGAAAAATATTGCAGACAAAGTGCAAAGTTTTGTAGAAAACTATACTACCGTTGCAGTTGAGCGGACAATTTGCCGCTTGCTCGGCATTGACGGCGTTGATGAGAACGGAGTTCCGTTGCCCAATATTCTTGTTGGCGAACTCAAAGACAATGGCGTTTTGAGCGAGGGAATTATGTATTTTCTTGGCAATGCAATGGTAGAAACAGGGCTTTCGCCTCAACGAATTGCCCATAAGGTTGCAGAAGAAAATTTTGACATCATACAGTTGCCTGTTCATTCCAAAAACAAAATCGAAAATGCACTGCAACCAATTGTTAATCAAACAATTATACGAATACAAAACAACCGCAAACGCCGCGAAGATTTTATTGCAAATATAGGCGAGGGAACAAAACCCTATCTATATGTAATTGTTGCGACAGGCAACATTTACGAAGATGTTGTGCAGGCACAGGCGGCAGCGCGGCAAGGCGCGGATATTATCGCGGTAATTCGTACCACAGGGCAAAGTTTGCTCGATTATGTGCCGTTTGGCGCAACCACAGAAGGTTTTGGCGGAACTTACGCCACGCAGGAAAATTTTCGGATTATGCGCAGCGCATTAGATGAAACAGGAAAAGAAATCGGGCGTTATATTCGCCTGTGCAACTATTGTTCGGGGCTTTGCATGCCCGAAATTGCAGCAATGGGCGCACTCGAAGGGCTTGATGTGATGTTGAACGATGCACTTTACGGCATACTTTTCCGCGACATCAACCCTCAAAGAACTTTGATTGACCAATATTTTAGCCGAATAATCAACGGTTTTGCAGGCGTGATTATCAACACAGGCGAGGACAATTATCTTACAACTTCTGATGCTGTCGAGGCGGCGCATACCGTTTTGGCTTCCGATTTGATTAACGAACAACTCGCTTTTATCGCAGGCATTCCCGAAGAACAAATGGGGCTTGGGCACGCTTTTGAAATGTCGCCAGAACTCGAAAACGGTTTTTTGCTTGAACTTGCGCAGGCGCAAATGACACGCGAAATTTTCCCAAATTCGCCGTTGAAATATATGCCGCCAACAAAATTTATGACAGGCAATATTTTTAAGGGACACATTCAGGACGCACTTTTCAATATGGTCGGAATATGGACAAATCAGGGAATACAACTGCTCGGAATGCTTACAGAAGCGCTTCATACGCCTTTTATGTCCGACAGATTTTTGTCCATCGAAAATGCAAAATATATTTTTAATAATATGAAAAATATCGGCGAAGAAGTTGTTTTCAAAGAAGGCGGAATTATTCAAAATCGCGCGAAAAAAGTACTTGATGATACAATTTCTCTGTTGGGAACCCTGGAAAACGAAGGACTTTTCAATGCGCTCGAAAAAGGCATTTTCGGTGATGTAAAACGCTCAAAAACAGGTGGTAAAGGGCTTGACGGCGTTGCTCAAAAAGGTGAAAACTATTTTAATATGTTTATTAATTTGATGAAAAAAAATTAATTTTATAAATATTTTGAAAATAAATAATTACAAATCAGCATTTTGGTTGTTTGCCGCAGGACTTGTTTTTTTTATTTTGGGAAAAATATTTTTTGAAATTTACGCATCTTCGCAAAATGAAGTTGTTGATATTCAAAAATTTCAAAAAATTTTCAGCCAAAAAGAAAAGCAGGCGCAGCAAACGATTTTTGCTTTGCAAAAAAAAATCGAAAGCGGTAATCCGCCTGATTCTTTGGAAAATGTTGATTTTCAGGGGAATGACATTATTTATTATGTTTATAAAAATAACCGAATTAAATTTTGGTCGGATAATCTGATTGCGCCGAGCAATGGAGTTGATTTTCAAGCAAATACAACAAAATATATCAAACTGCCGAACAATAATTGCGTATATATTTGCCGCGAGGCAGGCGATTTGAAAATTGTTGCACTTATTTTGATAAAATTCACTTATTCTGTTCAAACAGAAATACTTAGCAATCATTTTGCGCGTGGTTTTAAAACCGATGCCAATGTTTTGGTCGTTCAGGGAAGCGCAAGCGATATTTATGCAGTTTCGGATAATAATCGTCAATATCTTTTCTCGCTGCAAATGCCTTCACAGCCAATTTTTATTGATTTTTGGCTTAAAATTTCTTTCTTTGCTTATTTGGTTTTCTTTTTTGCGTTTTTTGCATTTTATGCGCTGATACCCAGATTTTTATGGCGAAAAACTTTTTCATTTTCAAAATTTTTACTGCTTGCCGCTGCAGTTGGCTTGACAGTGCTTTCCGCGATTTTATATCAAATTCCGAGCGGATTTTTTGGCGGAGCAGCCTTGATTTTCGGCGGATTTCGGGCGGGCGGATTTTTGGGCGAATGTAGTAATTTTATTGTTTTCACATTTTATTGTATATCAACATTTTACCTGTTTAATTGTGTTAATATAGCGGCAATTTTCAAAAAATATAAATTTTCGTTTATCGGAGGACAGTTGGCGTTTTTTTTGTGTTTTTTGCTCTTTGCCTGTATTTTGCGTAATATTGTTTTCAGTTCTGCCGCGCAAATTTCCATTCTCAAACTTGAAGATTTTACTTTTCCACGTTTTTTTCTGCACATAATTTTTGCGCTCTGGGGTTTATTTTTTGTATTTCTGTTTATAAAAATGTTTGATTGGATTAAGACCAGACGCGATTATTTGCTCTCTGCGCTGATAAATCTGATTTTTTTGTGCGCATTTTTTATATTTTCAAAAATTTTTAATTATCAATATTCGCTGCTTTTTTGCGTTTCGTTTGCCGTTTGCCTGACGGCGTTTTTGTTCACTTTGCGGTACAATAAAATTTTTGACATTTATTCCAATACGCTAAATGCTGTGTTTATATTAGTTTTGATGACTTTGCTTGCTTTAAATGTTTTTTATTTTGAAAAGGGACATCGTAAAAATCAGTTTCACGCAATTGCCGAACAAATTTTGATAGAAAATGCAGACGAAACCAACAGTCAGAATACACAATTGGCGGAATTAAGTTCGCAAATTATTGCCGACAAAACTTTTAAAAATTTTATTGCTCAACCAAATTTATCACAAGATGTAAAGCGTTATTTTGAAGAAAAATATTTGACGGGAAATTTAAGTAATTATGAATCAGCAATTTCTGTTTATAAAAATAATTCTATTGATTTTAACAACTACCAAAATTTAATTCACGAATATGGCACACAAATTGCACAAAGCGATTTTTTTCAGATTTCTGCTCCGCAAAGTGCAAATTCTTTTATCGGAATTTTCCCGCTCAACGACCGCGATTCTATCTATTTTGTTGTCAATCTTGAACCAATAAACAATTTTCAAAGTTACAGTTTCCCTGATTTGCTGATTGATAACAACAAACACAAATATTTATATCTGACAGTTGCCACCGCAAAATATATTGACGGCAACCTTACAACATCAAGCGGACAGTTTGTTTATCCGTCCACAACTGCTTGGTTATCAAGTATTAACGGCGATAATACGAATTTTTCGTACAACGGGCAAAATAATTTTGTGCTAACTTCTGCCGATACAAAAAATATTGTGGTTGTTACCGATTTGAAAAGTCATAAATGGAGAAATTATCTGGTTTATTTTTTCTACGGTTTTCTTATAAGTTTTTCAGTTTTGTGGCTGCTGGTTTGGGCGATTTCGGTACTTAATCATAAACAACTTAAAATCAATATTATAACTCGATTTCAATATCTGTTTTTAATACTGTTTTTTTTGAGTTTTGTTGGCGTTTTCACCCTTTCGTCCGAATTTATAAAACGCCATTACCGCGACCAGCAACTTATTTCAATCAACGAAAAAAATGCTTATATTCAAAAAGTTTTACAGGAAAAATATTTTTATAATCTGACGCTAACTGATGTAGTATCAAGCAATTTGACAAACGATTTACACGACCTTTCATATACTTTTCGCACCGATATTCATATTTTTGACATCAACGGAGTTCTCATTGCCACAACTCAACCGATGATTTTCAATAAAAACCTGATTAGCAGGCGAATTGCGCCAAAAATATTTTTTACAAACCGAAATACTTTAAGTCAAAACGAACAGATTGGAAATGTGAATTATCTTGTAAATTATACCGAATTTTTTAACGGCGATAATTTGCAAATTGGATATATTGCTATTCCTCAATATTTTAGCGAAATGAACATTAACAGCGAAACATTATATTTTTTAAAATTTATTATTCATATTTATGTAATTACACTGATTATTTCATTGATTTTCAGCAATATAATTCGCAGACGACTTTCAAAACCTTTGCTTGACCTTGAAGGCAAACTTCGTGCAATGCGGCTGGGAAAACGCAACGAAAAAATTGAGTACAAATCGAATGATGAAATAAGCCAACTTGTTGAACAATATAACATTACGGTTGATGAACTTGAGCGCAGCGCACAACTGCTCGCCAAGTCGGAACGTGAATCGGCGTGGAAAATTATGGCAATGCAAATTGCCCACGAGATCAATAATCCGCTGACTCCTATGAAGTTATCAATTCAACAACTTCAACGCTCAAAGCAAATTGGCGGTTCGCAATTCGACAATTATTTTAACAAATCTACGCAAATGCTTATCGAACAGATAAATAACCTGTCGCATATTGCGGGTACGTTTTCAAATTTTGCAAAATTGCCTGAGGCAAAATTTGAAAGAACAAATCTGACACAACAAATTACATCTGTTGTGGAATTATTGCAAAATAATGATAAAAATGTGATTATCAATTATTTATTCCCAGAAAAAGATATTTTTGTTTTTGCTGATCCCGAACAGTTGCAGCGAGTTTTTAATAATTTAATTAAAAACGCAATTCAGGCAATTGCCGAAGAACAGATAGAAAAACTTGTTGAAATAAAATTACAAAGTACTGATAATAAAGCAATTGTATTGATAGTCGATAATGGAATCGGTATTTTGCCCGAAATTGCCGATAAACTTTTTTTGCCGTCATTTACCACCAAAAGTACGGGAATGGGGTTGGGGCTTGCAATTTCTAAAAGCATTGTCGAAGCCGCAGGCGGAACAATTTCTTTTACAAGTAAAATCGGCGCGGGAACAATTTTCAAAGTAGAATTGCCTGAAATAATTTAATTTTTTTCGTAAAAATATTTTATATTTAATAAAAAAACACTACCTTTGCACCCGCAAAAAAGGCGGGGTAGCTCAGTTGGTTAGAGCGTCGGATTCATAACCCGGAGGTCACGAGTTCAATTCTCGTCCCCGCTACAAATAAAAAAATCGTGCAAAATTTAAAATTTTGCACGATTTTTTTTGCTATATAATAATCAATTAAATAAAGAGGCTGTTAATACTGTCTATTTTTTGTGAATAAAATCATATCGATGATTTTTCATTAAACTTTGTTAAAAAATTTACATAAAAAGTATTAATTTTAGCACCTTTGCGGTGTGTTAATCAAATAAAAACTATTGACTTATGAAATATTCGGAATTAGAAAAATTCATAAAAAAGAACACAAACAGCCGTTTTGAAAGAAATGGAAAACGGCATCCTATTTGGTACAAGATGAGTTTTTTGAAATGAGTTATCATAAAAATGAAGAAGTGGCAACTGGAACTTTAAATGACATTCTTAAAAAATCAGGGGCTAAAAAATAGTTCTATTAAAACTTTTTTAAATATGAAAGTAACAGTAATTATTGAACAAAACAGCAAAGGGCGTTATTCTGCCTATATTGCTAACGAAGAAATTAAATTTGGTATTTTGGGAGAAGGAAATACAGTGGAAGAAACAATCGAAGATTTCAAGATTGGAATAGAAGAAATGTGCGAAACCTACCAAAATGCGGGGCGCGAATTTCCAGAATTGGAACTTGAATTTAAGTATGATATGGCATCGTTTCTGTCATCGTTTTCAAATGTTATGACATTAGCAGGAATGTCCCGTCTGACAGGAATAAATCAGGGCTTATTAAGCCATTATGTTACAGGCAGGAAACACCCTCGTACAACCACTGTAAAAAAAATACGAAATTCGGTTCGCGAATTTGGTAAAGCATTAAGTCAAGTAGATTTTGTTTGATTAATACACTAACGATTCTTCGTTCTGATTTCGTTGCAAATTTTGCCGCGAAAGTTCCTGCTGTTCGGCAAGCGCGGCGGCTAACATTTTATCGACAACGCTTTGGGGCAACGATTTTTCCTGTTTCAATCGTTTGTAAATTTGCAGTGCAGCCCACGCATCTGTGGCGGCATAACGCTGTTGCGCAAGTGAGAGCGTGGAATTTTCCCAATTGGTAAGTTGTTGCGACTTGGAAATTTTTTGACCAAAAACAATAGCAAACATTTTTTGCAGCCCAAGTTCAAGAATACCATATTGCTTTGCAATTGTCTGTAAATCAACAAAATTAGCAGATTTACCTTTGTTCAATCTGCGCAAACGTGAAAAATCATCTTTTAACGAAAGTCCTATTTTCATTATGTTTTTATCTCCCAAAAATTGAAAAATCATCTCCTCTGCTTTCTTATTGAATTTATTTAATCTGAAAAGATAACAAAATGTATCTGTTGCCACCTGCAAAAGTGCAACTTTGTAATAAATGCCTTTTTTAAACGATGGCTTACTCTCAGTATCAATGCCCACAATCGTTTGTTGTTGCAAAACGGCAATCGCAGCCTCAACGTCTTTATTTTTATCAATTACCGTAATTTCACCCTCAAAAGTTACCACAGGCATCTTATTCAACTCTTCTTTCGTTATTTTTGATTGAAAACTCATAAAATATTAACTTCTAATTTCAAATTTCAGCGCATGCAACGCACATATTGCATTCAACAGTTTTCGTCCCCAATGTTCGCCAAAACTTTCAATGCACACTGTCAGAGCGTCATTCATAATTTGCTCATTTTCAGATTGATAATTCTCTGCATAATCGCGAATTTCCTGATAAACATCAGCAATATTTTCTGAAACAGTAGCAGCAATCGGCGTGTCGCTAAAAGGCATATCGGGATTAAAAGTATCCAAAAAACTGTCGTCTTCGCCTAAAATCTGCGCAATTTTTTCTTTTATAAAATTATAATCGTCTTCGCCGACAAACCGTTCTATCGCGCTATCATTTTGATTATCAGATATATTTAGCATTACTGTTTTTACATAAAGTAACGAAAAAAGTTTCAACGCCCTGTTTGTAAAATCCGATTTTTTTATGTCGGTTAAATTTTCTAAAAAACGGCAACATTCGGCAACAACCGTTGTAAATTCTATAACTTGCTGACTGAAAACAATATGCGTACTGCGTTGGCTGTTCATTTTTAATTCTTGTATGTGATTTCGCCGTTCTCGCCAAAAATAATTTTATTTTTCATTTCAGGAAAATCGCTAAATGTCAGATTTTTAATTACTTCCAAAACCTGTTTTTCGCTGTCAATAATTACAGGTTTGCTCTTTTCCTGCCGTGTTGAAGTTAGCGTTGCCCGCAAAAATTTTCCGTTTTTGTCGGTTTCTATTGTGTAAATCGGCGCAAGTCCGCTCACACCTGCAACGTTTATTCTGCTGTAAGTGAGAAAATTCCCCATACTGTAAGTGATAAAACGGTCTTTATAAATTTCAATTGCGCGGCTCACATGCGGACCGTGTCCCAAAATCACATCAGCCCCCGCATCAATCATTCGATGAGCAAATTGATAAACATTTCCGCGATTTTCGCCTAAAAACAATTCCTGATTCCGCGTAACATGTTGATATTTTACGCCTTCCGCTCCTGCGTGCATCGAAACAATTACAATATTACAGGTTTTATTCAATTCTCGCACAATATTTTCCGCCTCTGCAATGTCGTTAATATTTACAGTTCCATTGTTCGGCGCAAAAGCGACAAAACCATATTTCACTCCGTTTAACGTAAAAGTATCAGTTGGACAGGATACAAGTCCTGCAAAATGTATTTTGTTGGTTTTTAGTGCATTAGCAGTCGATTGTCGTCCCGCATCGCCAAAATCGCCTGTGTGATTATTGGCTATGCTCATCAGATTTATGCCCGCTTTTTTCAGGGCTTTGCCAAATTCTGTCGGCATCGCAAAAGCATAGCAAACATCTGGGTTTGAGCAACTTTTAACATTTGTATGCGAGTCGGTCATTGCACCTTCGAGGTTGCCAAAAACTATGTTTCCCTTGTCGAAATTTTTTTTAACATTTGCAAAAAGTGCATAAGCATCGTTGTCGGGCGGCAAAAAACTGCTGTTAGGATAACTCGTTCCCATCATTATGTCGCCAACAGCAACAATTTTCAAAGTATCGGAAGCAAAAACATTTACATTTATAAATGAAAATAAAAATGCAAAAATCAAAATATTTTTTAATTTTGTTTTTATCATAAAAATAATTTTAAGTGAATAATCTCAATATCTTTATAAAAAATTTATAAAATTCCGTGCAAAATTACAATAATTATTTTAAATATTGTACCTTTGTAATCAATTTTTTTTATTTTATAAAACTTGAAAATAACACGTAAATAATTAAAAATCAATATGATAAAAACTGCATTAGTAACAGGCGCAACATCGGGTTTCGGTCGTGCGATTGCATTACGATTAGGAAAACTGGGTTACAAAGTAATCATTACAGGCAGGCGCGAAGAACGACTCAAAGAAGTTGCAAAGGAACTGCAAAATGCAGGCACAGAAGTACTTACGTTGAATTTTGATGTACGCAGTTTTGATGAATCTCAAAAAGCGTTGGGAAATTTGCCTGAAAAATTTCAACAAATTGATTTATTGGTAAATAACGCAGGTTTGGCAGCAGGGCAGGCATCTTTTGAGCAATGTAAAATGGACGATTTTGAGCGTATGATTGACACCAACATAAAAGGGCTGATTTATATCTCAAAACTCATTACACCGCAAATGGTTGCTCGCGGCAGCGGACATATTGTAAATCTTTCGTCAATTGCGGGAATTGAAGTTTATCCAAACGGTAATATTTATTGCGCCACCAAGCACGCTGTAAATGCAATTACAAAAGGAATGCGGCTTGATTTGGTTGGTAAAGGCGTGAAAGTCAGTTCTATTTCGCCAGGAATGGCAGAAACGGAATTTTCGCTTGTGCGTTTTGGCGGCGATGAGCAACGCGCTAAAGCCGTTTATAATGGTTTAGAACCAATGACGGCTGACGACATTGCAGACGCGCTTGAATTTATAATCACTCGCCCGCCGCATGTTTGCATTCAGGATATTTTGCTTACTCCTTCGGCGCAAGCAAATACTTATGTATCAGAAAGAAAATAGATTTTTGATTTTAACTTTTTTATTTCAAAATAATAAAATATTCAATTTAAAATATTGAAATTTTCAAACAACATATCAATCATTGCGGCGATAGACAGAAATAACGCGATTGGATACAAAAATCGTTTATTGTGTCATTTGCCTGCCGATTTGCTGCATTTTAAGGAATTGACATCGGGGCATACGTTAATTATGGGGCGAAAAACTTTTGAAAGTTTGCCAAACGGAGCATTGCCAAACCGCTGCAACATTGTCATTTCACATAGCGAATTAAAAACGCTGCCC
>WRGS01000201.1 GCA_009787075.1 Paludibacter sp. | reverse complement strand
ATGTATTGTTCGTGCAAGTAATGACGGGCAAAATTATGAATTTCCTTGATTTTGGAATATTTTTGGTAATATCCAACAAAAAGATAAATAGTAACTGCCTCTTGGTCAGTGAATTGAGCAGGTTGATTATTATTTGATAATCGGATAAAATTCCATTGAGGATTTTTATCGAAGAGGTCGCAAACCAGTGAGTAGGTTTCGATTAATTTAAGTTGCATTTCGTTTGACATATTGGTGTTTTGTTGATTTTAGACATCTAAATTACTAAAAATCAACGATATATGCAACTTTTTTAAGGATTTTTAACCATAAAATTAAATAAAAAAACGGGCTTTTTTAACCCGTGATTCGCATTTGTTATTATGACATTATAAATGGATGTGAAAATTAATATTTTGTAAACAGGTTTGCCTCTACATAGACTGCCCTTTTGAAATATCCCATACTTGATTTTGCAAGTTATGGTAATTTTTAAAATAATTTTTTCAGTTTTATTTTTTTACATTATTGGCGCACTATTTACTTAAATTTTACGTTTATGTTTTATGAAATTCAGAGTAGTTGTCGCAGATTGATTTTTTTTAAGTATTTTTGCAGCGTTATTTTGAGTAAATCATTTGTTGAAAAGAAAAATGTTGTTTCGTAAAAAAATAATTTCCATATTTTTATTGTGTTGTGCGCTGATAGGTTCGGCGTATGCATTTATTATGCCTGTGCAGAAAAATTTTTATGTAGAAAATAATTTTTCCCCGCAGGAAACAAACACCGTTCAGGTGGGCGATACAGGTATTCGTCAGAAATCACAATCGCCTATAAATCCTTTAACACAGGACGATTACGAAGATTTGCAAAAGCAATATCCGATGGACGCGCCTACGCCCGATAATGTAAAGACAGTTGTGGAATACGACCCGCAAACAGGAAATTATATTTTGCGGACAATGGTTGGCGATATGGATATTAGCACGCCATACGTGATGACCGAGCAGGAATACCGCGATTATTCCGAAAAACGCGCAATATCGGACTATTGGCGGCAAAAAAACGCCAACGACACTACAAATAACGAAAAGAAATTTTCTCTTTCGGATATGAAATTCAATATTCCGTCTATCGACAAGGTTTTTGGTCCGGGCGGATTGCAGGTAAAAATACAGGGTTCGGCAGAATTGCTTTTTGGTATAAGAAATAATAAAATAAATAATCCAACGCTACCGCAACGCCAGCGCAACGTTACTTCTTTTGATTTTGATGAAAAAATTCAACTCAACGCACAGGGAAAAGTTGGAAATAAAATTAATTTTGGAATAAATTATAATACCAAATCCACTTTTGATTTCGACCGTCAAATTATCAGTCTTAACTATCAGCCGCCGCGCCTTGGCGAAGGCGAAGACGATATTATCCGCAGCATTGAGGCAGGAAATGTGTCGATGAATACGGGTAGCGCGTTAATTCAGGGCGGAACGGCTTTATTCGGAATAAAAACCGATTTGCAGTTTGGACGGCTCAAAGTTACGGCTTTGGTTTCGCAGCAGCAATCGCAAACGCAGCGCGTAAATTCGCAGGGCGGCTCGCAGAAATTGAAATTTGAAGTCAATGCCAGCGAATATGACGAAAATCGCCATTTCTTTCTCTCTCAATATTTTAGAGATATCTATGAAGATAATTTTTTCCGCCGTCCAGCCGCTTCGTCCATTACAATTCAGGATATTCAGGTTTGGATAACCAATAAACGCGGTATTTATGATAATGCACGAAATATTGTGGCGTTTATGGATTTGGGTGAAAATACAAGCGATAGAATAGACAAAAAAACAGTTTGGTATCTGCCAAATAATCCAATGAACGTGCCTGATAATGCGGCAAATGATTTGTACAGCAGAATTAAAGCCTTAGACGGAATCAGAGATGTTTCCAAAATAAATCAGGCAATGGAAATGATTAGTGGAGTTGTCGGCAGCGAAGATTATGACAAAATAGAAAATGCGCGAATGTTAAACACTTCGGAATATACCCTTAACGCAGATTTGGGTTATATTTCGCTTCGGCAGGATTTGCGCCCCGACGAGGTTTTGGCTGTGGCTTTCAAATATCTTGATAATAAAACAGGAAAAAATTATCAGGTTGGAGAATTTACAAATAATCAGACTGCGCCCGATGCGTTGATAGTTAAATTGCTGAAAAGTACAAGCCAGTCGCCAAATCTCAAATCGTGGGATTTGATGATGAAAAATGTTTATAATTTGGGCGCAATGCAGGTGCAGGCAGAAAATTTTAAACTCAATGTTGTTTATCGCAATGATTCTGTGGGAACAGACTTGCAATATCTCAATGTAGGAAATATCAGAAACAAACTTTTGCTGCGCGTTATGGGTTTAGACCGACTCAATTTCCGCAACGACCCCATACCTGACGGAAAGTTCGACTTTTTGGAAGGATTTACAATTCAAAGCCAAACAGGCAGAGTTATTTTCCCTGTTTTAGAGCCTTTTGGACGTCATTTGGCAAAAGAGATTGGAACAGCAGACAGCGTTAATTATATTTATCAGGAACTCTACGATTCTACTTTGGTTGTTGCACGTGAATATTCTGAAAAAAATAAATTCAAACTTACAGGGGAATATCAGGCATCGGGTTCAGGTTCTGAAATTCGACTCAATGCAATGAATGTTCCGCGCGGTTCAGTTGTAGTTATGGCAGGCGGAGTACAACTTACTGAAAATGTGGATTATACTGTTGATTATATTATGGGAATTGTAACAATTCTCAATCAATCGCTGGTCAATTCCAATACAAATATTGAAGTCAGATTAGAAAATCAGAATACTTTTAATATGCAACGCAAAACCCTGCTCGGAACGCATTTAGAATACGTTTTCAGCAAAGATTTGTCTTTGGGCGGAACTCTTATGCATCTTACCGAGCAACCGCTGACAACAAAAGTAAATGTAGGCAGCGAGCCGCTGAAAAATACAATTTGGGGACTGAACGGTGCGTGGCGTTACGAAAGTCAATGGCTGACCGATGTTATCAACAAACTACCTTTTGTAAATGCAAAAACGCCTTCGTCTTTGGCGTTAAATGCTGAATTTGCACAACTTATTCCCGGTCATTCAAAAAAAATCGGACAGTCGGGCTACGCTTATATCGATGATTTTGAAAGCAGCACAACAAATATCGACATTCATTATCCTTATTATTGGTATCTTGCATCCGAGCCTACAGAAATTACAGATGATAAAATAGAAAACGAACAACACGGCGGGCGCAGTTATGGTAAAAACCGCGCTCATACTTCGTGGTTTTATGTTGATAATGTTTTAAACGGCAGCACCAGCCAAACCCCCGACAATTTGCGCAACAATGTTAATTCAAAATCAAATCATTTTACCCGCATTGTAAAAATTTATGAAGTTTTTCCAAACCGCGAATCCTCTGTAATGGATGCGCAACTGCTTACGCCGCTTAATGTTTCATATTATCCCAAAGAACGCGGCGCATACAATATTGATGCCGACGATGTTTCTTCAAATGGAGAATTGATGTACCCCGAACAGCGTTGGGGCGGAATAACGCGAGCCATTGATTATACCGATTTTGAGCAAAGCAATATTGAATATATCGAATTTTGGTTGCTCGACCCTTTTATTTACAATCCATCAAGCGCAAATAAAGGTAAATTAAGATTTGACTTGGGCGATGTAAGTGAAGATGTTTTAAAAGATGGAAAAAAATTCTTTGAAAATGGACTTAATGCACAAGGCGATGCAACGCAAAACGATACGACAAAATGGGGTTATGTTCCGCGCACACAATCAACTGTAAATGCTTTTGATAATTCTGTCGGCGCACGGGCATATCAGGATGTCGGACTTGATGGACTGTCAACCGAAGAAGAATTTACTTACAGAGAATATAAAAATTATTATGAAAAAATTTTATCAAAAGTAACTGATGCACAAACAGTTGCCCGATGGACAAACGACCCGTTTTCTCCGTTTAACGACCCTTCGGGAGATAATTATCATTACTATCGCGGAAGCGACTACGACCAGCAACAAAAAAGCATTCTCGACCGTTACAAATATTATAATGGAACAGAAGGCAATTCGCCCGACGCAAGCAACGTCAATCAAACATATTCAACCGCAGCCACTCAACAGCCCGATGGCGAAGATTTGAATCATGACAATACTTTGAATGAATATGAAAAATATTATGAATATACAATTGACCTCGATCCTGCACAAATGCAAGTTGGCGAAAATTATATTTCAGATAAAATTATAAGTTCCGTTGCTTTGGAAAACGGCAATACGGAAAATGTTACATGGTATCAATTCCGAATTCCTGTTAAAGATGTAAGCAATGCGCGTTGCAGACCTGTTAATAATATGCGCGGTTTCCGTTCTATTCGTTTTATGCGAATGTATTTGACAGGATTTACCGACAGTATTTTTTTGCGTTTTGCCACGATGGACCTTGTTCGCGGCGATTGGCGCACTTATACAAAATCGCTGATGCCAAACGGTGCAGAAACCGCTTCTACCGCACAAATTGATGTTCAATCGGTTAATATTGAAGAAAATGCAGATAAAAAACCTGTAAATTATGTTTTGCCTCCGGGAATTACGCGCCAAACCGACCCTTCGCAACCTACGCTTATTCAACAAAATGAGCAGGCTTTGCTTTTGAAAGTAACAAATTTGAAACAAAACGAGGCAAAAGCGGTTTATAAAACTACTCAACTTGATATGCGGAATTATAAACGCTTGCAAATGTTTGTTCACGCCGAAAAATTTATTGACGATAATACAAATTTGCAGGATTATCAGTTGCAGGCATTTATCAGAATCGGCTCTGATATGAAACAAAATTATTATGAATATTCCATTCCGCTAAAACTCACTCCTGCAGGTACTTATTCTTATTTGGACGAAAGCGACCGCTTAAAAGTATGGCCAAATGAAAATAAATTCGATTTTGCATTTTCGGCTTTAACCGATGTAAAACTCAGCCGAAACAGAGCGATGCAGCAGGGAACGCATCCGAGTTTTCTTACGCCATATATTTACGGCGACCCCGAACAGCCAAATCATTTTATTACAGTTGTAGGAAATCCCACAATTTCCGAAGTGTCGAATATTATGATTGGGATAAGAAATTTGGCATTAGACGAAAAATCGGGCGAAATTTGGGTTAATGAATTGCGTATGAGCGAATTTGACGAAAAAGGAGGTTGGGCTGCAATGGCAAATATGGCTTTGAATTTATCGGATATTGCACAGGTAAATATTGCAGGGCGCACCGAAACTGCGGGCTTTGGCGGAATAGAAAGTAATGTTTTAACACGCAGATTAGACGATTTATTTCAATTTAATATTCAAACACAGGTAGATGTAGGAAGATTTTTGCCCGAAAAAGCGAAATTTGAATTACCTGTTTATTTTTCTTATTCAAAAGAAACATTAACGCCAAAATACAATCCGCTTGACGAAGATATTATCATGGAAGATGCTATAAGAGATTTGAAACAACACGATAAGGATTCGTTACTTTCTATGGCTCAAACCATCGCAACCACAAAAAGTTTTAATGTTACAAATGCAAAAATAAATATTCGCAGTAAAGAGCCGCAATTTTACGACCCAGCGAATTTTACTTTTGGATATTCGCAAAACGAAACAAACCAGCAAACGCCCGAAATTACGCGCGATTATGTAAAACAGCAGCAGGCGAGCATTGCATACACTTATTCGTTTAATGTCAGTCCGATTAAACCGTTCCAAAAATCAAAATCGAAAACAATTAACAGTCCGTATTTGAAATTGATTAAAGATTTGAATTTTAATTATTTACCAAATTCAATTGCTTTCCGTACAAATATGAACCGTCAATTTATGCAAACAATTTTGCGCACTATTGATATGTCTGCCTCTGAACCTATCGCCGATTCGTACAGCAGCCAATTCCTTTGGACGCGGCAGTTCGACATTCGCTATAATCCGTTCCAAGCGTTGCAACTTTCGCTGACAACGGCAATGAATTCAAATATTGAAGAAGGAACAGAGTTCCCAGAAGTAAATAAAGATAATTACGAACTTTGGCGCGATACCGTTTGGCAAAGTATCAAAAAAATGGGAACGTCATATACTTATCAGCAGGTCTTCACTGCGGCATACAATGTTCCGATAGCAAAATTGCCGTTTTTGGATTTTATAAATCAAACAACGGCAAACTACAACGCAACTTACAGTTGGAACAGAGGCGCGCAACTTGGCAATGCAAATATGTATTTGGGCAATGTGGCAACAAGTTTGCGCGAGATGCAATTTAATGCAAGCGCAAATTTTGAAATTCTTTATAATAAAATTCCTTATCTTGCAAGGATAAATAAACTGTACAACACTCTGCCTGCTTCTATCAATAATGCTAACCGCAATCAGCAGCGAAATCAGACGCAACTGAAACCACAGCCGCAATCTAAATTCACAAAAATTGTGAATTTTGTACAGGGAAAATCAATATCCATTAATCATAAATTGAATAATAAAGACCTGAAAATTTCTGCTTTGGATAAAAACGGAAAAAACGTATCTTTTTCCAAAAAAATAATGACAAACAACGATGTCAGCATTACTCCGCTTGTGAGTAAGGACAGCGTAACTATTACCGTTTTTGCATTGAATCCTAATGAGCGTCCGTTTGGGCAAAAAATTGTAGATTTTACTGCGCGAATGCTTATGATGGTGCGCAGCGTGCAGGGAACGTACCGCAATTCAAGCAGTTTGACTTTGCCCGGATTTTCGCCTTTTGCAGGATTTATGGGGCAGAGAAATGTTGATGGCACTTATGCGCCGGGCTGGGGATTTGCTTTCGGTATTCACGACGAAAACACGATTAACGAAGCGGACAGTCGCGGCTGGCTGCTTAAAGATTCAAATAATAATGTACCTGCAATTCTCGCCCATACAACTGATTTGGATTTGCGAGCGGTGGTTGAGCCTATTCCTGATTTGAAAATTAATCTTAATGCTAAAAGATATACAGCCCAAAATGCTGCCATTTATTATCAAAATAGCAATCAACGCACTTTTACAGGAAGTTACAATATGACGGTTTTTTCTTTCAAAACCGCTTTCAAAAAAATCGGCGATGCAAGAACTAATTATAATTCCGAACTTTTTGATGAATTTTTATCTAACAGGCAAGTGCTTGCAGGCAGATTGCAAGCGCAATTTTCGGGGCAAAATCTTAATTATCCAAATCGCGGATTTATATCAGATGTATTATACCAATCAACAAGCGAACTCGCACCTTACAGCGAGGCAAACGGTAAATTTACAGAATCTTCGCCTGATGTGCTTGTTCCTGCGTTTTTGGCGGCATATTTGGGCAAAAATCCGAATAAAATGGAAACTTCGCCTTTCCTTTCGCTGCTCAGTATGTTCCCAAATTGGAGTGTAACTTACAATGGACTTTCGCGCATTCCATTTATTAGAAATAATTTCCAATCAATAAGTTTAACTCACCGTTATACAAGTACTTACAGCATTGGCTCTTATACTTCGTTCGCCGAATGGGTGGGAATGTACGGAGATAATAATGATGCTTTCGGTTATATTAAAGATGTTACAAACAACAATCTGCCAATACCTTCATCTCAATACAGTTTGGCAAATGTTACTCTTACGGAACAATTTTTGCCGCTTGTCGGGGTCAATGTTACTATGAAAAACAGTATGACTGTTAAGGCAGAATACCGCAAACAGCGTACTGTTGCTTTGAATCTTACGAGCGTTCAACTGATTGAATCGGCAAGCGATGAATATGTTATAGGGTTGGGTTATGTTATCAAAGATTTTGATTTAATTATAAAATTAAAAAACGACAAGCAAAGCAAAATTAAAAACGATTTGCGGCTCAATGTCGATTTGTCGTACAAAGATATTAAATCGCTACTGCGCAAAATTAACGAAAATGTAACGCAACCGTCAAGTGGAAATAAACTGTTTGGTATCAAGGTTTTAGCCGATTATGTTTTCAGTTCCAAAGTTAACATACAACTTTTCTTCGACCGTCAGGTAACAACGCCCTTAATTTCTACTTCTTATCCTGTTGCCGCCACAAATTTTGGAATAAATTTCAAACTGATGCTTACCAGATAGGGAAAATTTATTTTGATAAAAAATTAAACATTTTTTTATTTTGACTTAAAAAATTGTAACTTTGCACTTTGATATTTTTTTTACAAAATTTAATATTATGCCCGAAATGATAATTGAGCCTATTGAAAAATACGGATTAAGTGAAAAACCGAAAGCACGGAAACTTTTTTCGAGCATCGGAATTGTTGGTTGCGGAAAAGAAGGCAGCGTCATTGCCACTGTTGCAGCATCTAATGGAATTGAAGTTATATTTTTTGAGCCGACTGCCGAAAAAATTGCAAACGCTTATTCGCAAATAGAACAAAAGTTGGATAAAAAAATTGAAAGTTGGGGCTTGACCCAAAGTGAGAAAAAAGCAATTTTAGGACGTACGCACGGTACTTTCAATTATGCAGACTTTAAAGATTGCGAGTTTGTAATTGAGGCAATTCGCTATAATGAAGCCGCAAGCGACCGTCAGGTTGGTGCGCGAAAAGAGGTTTTTAAAACCATAGAAAGCATTGTTTCGCCCGATGCCATTATTGCTTCCAATGTTTCTACGGTGGTTGTAACAGAACTTGCCGCCGAACTCAAACATCAGGAACGTTGCATTGGACTGCATTTTTTGGCAAATGTTCCAAATTCCGAAATTATTGAAATTGTGCGCGGGCAAAATACTTCCAACGAAACGTATGACAAAGTTTGCCGTTTTGCCAAACTTATTCATTACAATTATGTTAATGTAGAAGAATCATCGGGCTTAGTAAGTTTGCGCCTGTTTTTGACGCAACTCAACGAGGCATGCGGGATTTTAATGGAAGGAATTTCAAATGTTGCAGATATTGACCATGTTCTTTCTGTGGGTTTTGGGCATCGTTTGGGCATTTTCCGCTCTGCCGACCAAATGGGAATTGAAAAAGTTGTAAGTTTGCTGCAAAATCTTTACGACGAATACGGAGCGGTGAAATACAAGCCGTCGCCTGTACTTTTACGCCTCCTGCGGGCAAAACATTATGGCATCAGTCGCGGTCAGGGCTTTTACAAATATGACGAAAAAGGAAATATTATTGGATAATTTCCATCATCTTCAAAACTTTATCCTATTATAATTGTAAAAAAAATCAAAAAAAATTTGCACAATAAAAAAAGTGTTTATAATTTTGTTTTCTCAAAATTTTTAAAAGAAAACATGTTGAAGTTTATTTAAAATAAACGGCTTTGCTTTTTAACAATTTGACAATCAGTATATTTAAACTCTAATCAATATTGTTTTATTGTTAAAAACAAAAAATGTATTAATTTCGCATCTCTTTTTGATAATGATATTATGACAAAAAAAACAGATTTATCTAAACAGTTGAAAAAACACTTTGGGTTCGATACTTTCAAAGGCAATCAGGAAGCGATTATTCATAATATTATGAATAATAAAAATACTTTCGTACTGATGCCCACAGGCGGCGGAAAATCGCTTTGCTACCAACTGCCTGCATTACTTATGGACGGAACGGCTATTGTTATTTCGCCGCTTATTGCGCTGATGAAAAATCAGGTTGATTCAATGCGAAACTTTAGCGAATACGATGGAATTGCGCATTTTTTAAACTCATCACTTAGCAAGGAGGCGATTGCTGATGTTAAGGCAGACATTGTTTCAGGGAAAACAAAACTTCTTTACGTTGCACCCGAATCTTTGAACAAAGAAGAGAATATGCAGTTTTTGCAAAACGTAAAAATTTCTTTTTACGCAATTGACGAAGCGCATTGTATTTCTGAATGGGGGCACGATTTCCGCCCTGAATACAGACGGATTTTGCCAATGATTCATTCCATTGACAATGCGCCAATCATTGCCCTGACGGCAACTGCAACGCCAAAAGTGCAAAACGACATTCAGAAAAATCTCGGAATGCTTGATGCAACGGTTTTCAAATCGTCTTTCAATCGCCCCAATCTTTATTATGAAGTAAGGCAAAAGACCAAAGATGTTGATAGAGATATTATAAAATATATAAGAACTCAGGAGGGAAAATCGGGAATTATTTATTGCCTTAGCCGCCGCAAAGTTGAAGAATTTGCTGAAACACTGAAAATTAACGGAATTTCCGCTTTGCCTTATCATGCAGGCTTGGAGCAGGCTGTCCGTAGCGAAAATCAAGACGCGTTTTTGATGGAAAGATGTGATGTGATAGTTGCCACAATTGCTTTCGGAATGGGAATTGACAAACCTGACGTGCGCTATGTTATTCATTATGATATGCCAAAAAGTTTGGAAGGATATTATCAGGAAACAGGACGCGGGGGGCGAGATGGCGGTGAAGGTCAGTGTATCGCTTTTTATTCAATAAAAGATTTGGATAAATTACGAAAATTTCAGCAGGGAAAACCCGTTGCCGAGCAGGAAATTGGGAATCAGTTACTTTTGGAAACACAGGCGTATGCCGAATCGTCAATTTGCCGCCGAAAATTGCTGTTGCATTATTTTGGCGAAAATTATAAAGAAGACAATTGCCACTCGTGCGATAATTGCCTTAAAGAACATAAAACCATTGATGCACAAGAACTTCTGACTTTAATTTTGGAAACAGTGCAATTGGTTAAAGAAAAATTTAAAGCCGAACATATTGTTGATATTCTCAAAGGAAATGAAACTGCCGACATAAAAAGTTATCAACAAGACCAGTTGGAGCAGTTTGCCACCGCAAGCGATGAAGACGAAAGATTTTTGCAAGCAATTATCCGTCAGGCGCTTATCGCAGGTTATTTAACAAAGGAAATTGAAAATTACGGTTTATTAAAACTCACATCGGCAGGAAAATCCTATTTGAAAAAACCTGTTCCCTTCCCGGTTGTTCAAGATACGAAATTTGAAGAAGAAGACGATGACCCCGCTTTGCGTGCTGCAAGCGGCGGCTCGGCTGCGGGCGATGATGTTTTATTTTCTATTTTAAAAGATTTAAGGAAAAAAATTTCTAAAAAACTTGATTTGCCGCCTTTTGTGATTTTTCAAGACGTTTCGCTCGAAGCAATGGCGACCTCCTATCCTATTACTCTGGAAGAACTTCAAAATATTCCGGGCGTTGGAGTTGGAAAGGCAAAACGCTACGGCGAAGAATTTTTAAAAATTATTGCCCAGCACGTTAAAGATAACGAAATAGAACGCCCAGAAGACCTTCGCGTGCGTTCAGTTGCTCGCAAATCGGCAATGAAAGTATCTATCATTCAGGCAATTGATAGAAAAATTGCACTTGATGATATTGCGCTTTCCAAAGGGCTTGATTTTGGCGAACTGCTTGACGAAGTTGAGGCAATAGTTTATTCAGGCACAAAAATTCACATCGATTATTTCCTTGAAGAGGTGATGGAACCCGACCACGTGCAGGAAATTTTTGATTATTTCAGCACTGCCGAAACCGACAACGTACAACATGCACTCGAAGAACTTGGCGAAGACGATTTTTCGGAAACCGAAGTACGTTTGGTAAGAATTAAATTTTTGTCGGAAATGGGAAATTAAAATTATTTACAATTTTAATATTCTAATAATCATTT
>WRGS01000200.1 GCA_009787075.1 Paludibacter sp. | reverse complement strand
GAAGATGAAGATGAAGATGATGACGATGAAAATGGATTTGAAATAATTAACAGGCAAGGCGAAGAAAATGAGCAAAATCACGGTTTTGAAATTATTAATGAACAGATTGACAATATTGGTTTTGAAATAAATAATTTGATTAACGATGACGATAATGTAAAATTTAATAATCATAAAGTTCATAAGGGCAACGACAGCGAAGACCATGACCCGAATTACAATCTTGAAAAACTCGGAAAATACGACCCCACCCTCGACCTTTCCCATTACAATTATCCAACGCTCGATTTGTTGAAAATTTATGATTCCGACAGCAGCGTTGCCATTGATATGAACGAGCAAAACGCCAATAAAAAACGGATTATCACCACTTTACTAAATTACGGAGTGGAAATTGAAAGCATAAAAGCGACAGTCGGACCAACAATTACTCTTTATGAAATTGTGCCGAAAGCGGGCGTGAGAATTTCAAAAATCCGCAATTTGGAATCCGATATTATGTTGTCGCTTGCGGCTACGGGAATTCGCATCATTGCGCCGATTCCCGGAAAAGGAACTATCGGAATTGAAGTGCCGAACAATGCGCCCCAAATTGTGTCGATGCATTCGGTCATTGCTTCTAAAAAATTTCAGGAAAGTTCTTTTGATTTGCCTGTGGTTTTCGGCAAAACCATTACCAATGAGCCGTTTATGGTCGATTTAACCAAAATGCCGCATTTGCTCGTTGCTGGTGCAACAGGTCAGGGAAAATCCGTTGGATTAAATGCAATTATAACTTCTCTTTTATATAAAAAACATCCTGCGGAATTAAAATTGGTTTTAGTTGACCCCAAAAAAGTAGAATTTAATATTTACGCAGATATTGAAAGGCACTTTTTGGCAAAACTTCCCGATGGCGAGGAGGCAATCATTACCGATACTTCGAAAGTTGTGCAAACGCTAAATTCGCTTTGCAAAGAAATGGACGACCGCTACGATTTGCTGAAAAAAGCGCATACGCGGAATTTGAAAGAATATAACGAAAAATTTGTAAACCGCCAGTTGAATCCAGAAAAAGGACATCGCTATCTGCCTTATATTGTGGTAATTGTTGATGAATTTGGAGATTTGATAATGACCGCAGGCAAGGAAGTTGAAATGCCGATAGCGCGAATTGCGCAGTTGGCACGTGCGGTTGGAATTCATATGATTATCGCCACTCAACGCCCGTCTGTAAATATTATTACAGGAATTATTAAGGCGAATTTTCCTGCCCGCGTGGCGTTTCGTGTATCGTCAATGATGGATTCGCGGACAATTCTTGATGCACCCGGTGCAAATCAACTTGTAGGGCGCGGCGATATGCTGTTTTCGCAGGGAAATGACCTTACACGTGTGCAGTGCGCCTTTGTAGATACGCCAGAAGTGGAAAAAATCGTACATTATATATATGGTCAGCAAGGTTACCCGACAGCGTTTTATTTGCCCGAATATGTTGGCGGCGAGGGCGATGCTCTTAATGCCGATGCAGTAGATTTGAACAAGCGCGATTCTATGTTTGAAGAAGCGGCGCGGCTGATTGTAGCAAGTCAACAAGGCAGTACTTCGCTTATACAGAGAAAATTTTCTATTGGTTATAACCGCGCAGGGCGGCTGATGGACCAACTCGAAGTTGCGGGAATTGTCGGGGCAACGCAAGGCAGCAAGCCCAGAGACGTACTTATTCAGGACGATTATCATTTGGAACAATTATTGCGGAGATTGCCGTAAAATAAATGAAAAATAATTTTTAAACGTTGAATTATTAATTTTTATAATAATGAAAAAAACAAGTTTTATAATTACAGTTTCTATTTTGTTGATTTCCAGTGTGTTGAATGCACAGAATGCAACAAAAATTATTGATAATTTTATTTCACAGGCAAAAGTTAATGCAATTCGCACCGATTTTACGCTTACTGTTAAAGAAAAAAATGCTAAAAACGGACAAACAGTTAAAGGCAATTTTACTATGAAAGCCAATAAGTTCATTATGAATATGAACGAGATGACTGTGTATTTTAATGGCAAAACGCAATGGGCTTATTCGCCTGAAAATGAAGAAGTTACAATCACAGAACCAACCGCAGAAGAACTTGCAGAAACTAATCCGATGGCAGTTTTTTACAGTTACAGAGCCACTTTTAATATTAATTTTGCTGCAAACAATTCAAATTCAGCAAATTATGTTATAGAAATGAAGCCGAAAACCAAAAAATCGGATTTACAAAAAATGACAGTAACTATCGACAAAAAAACAGGTAATTTACTGTCCATCACGCAAATAGAAAAAAATGGAAATACTCTTACACTTACTTTAACCAACTATCAAAATAAAATCACAATTGCCGATTCTGAATTTAATTTTGACGTAAAAAAACACAAAGGCATAATGGTTAATGATTTGCGATAGAATTTAGTTATTAAAATACAGTTCAACAGATTTTCAGAGCCTGTTCAATAATTTTATCCATATCATAATATTTGTATTCTGCCAAACGTCCGCCAAAAATTATATTTTTTTCATTCTGTGCAAGTTGTTGATATTTAGCATACAACAAATTATTCCGCTCGTCATTTACAGGATAAAACGGCTCGCTCGCCTCAGTGTATTCCGATGAATATTCGCGCGAAATTACAGTTTTTGGTTGAACGCCAAACTCAAAATGCTTGTGTTCAATAATCCGTGTAAAAGGCGTTGCGCTGTCGGTATAATTCACAACGGCATTGCCTTGAAAGTTCTCACAATCAAGAGTTTCAGTTTCAAAATGTACAGTGCGGTATTCAAGTTTACCAAATTGATAATCAAAAAATTCGTCTATTTTACCTGTAAAAACAATTTCTTTTGCAATATTTTCAAAATAATTCCTGTTTGCAAAAAAATCAGCGTTCGTTTTTGTTTCAATGTTTTCTAATAATTTATCAATCAATATATTATAACCGCCTATGGGAATTCCCTGATACAAATCGTTGAAATAATTATTATTGAAAGTGAAACGCACAGGCAGACGTTTGATGATAAAAGCGGGCAAATCTTTGCATTTCCTTCCCCATTGTTTTTCTGTATAATTTTTTATCAAAATCTCGAAAATATCTTTCCCAACTAACGAAATTGCTTGTTCTTCAAGGTTTTGCGGATTAATAATTCCTGCTTCTTTTCGTTGCTGTTCTATTTTTGCCTGCGCTTCGGCTGGGGTGCAAACTCCCCAAAGCGCGTAAAAAGTATTCATATTGAAAGGCAAATTGTAAAGTTTTCCCTTGTAATTGGCAACAGGCGAATTTGTGTAACGGTTGAACTCAACAAATTTATTGACAAATTCCCACACTTGCCGATTGGAAGTATGGAAAATATGTGCACCGTATTTGTGAACGTTAATATCCGCTATTTTTTCGCAATAAATATTCCCGCCCAAATGTTTGCGCCTGTCGATAACAAGGCACTTTTTGCCCTTTTGCCTTGCCTTATGAGCAAAAACAGCCCCAAACAATCCAGAGCCGACAATTAAATAATCGTATGTTTTTTGCATTTTATTTGTTGTTATTACCGCAAACACTGATTTATTAAACTTTTAGCATCTTTGGCAGTATATAAATAGAGTTTATACAAATTAAAATATTATTGATTTTCAAACACATATCATCTGATTGAATATAATATCTATTATTTTAAAAAATATTTGACAAAAATTTCAATTTTATTTATCAATAAATTTTATTCGTATATTTTTTATGCAAATATCAATATTTTTTCATACGAAAAATATTGATGCAAAGATAATATTTTATTTTTTAAATTGCAACAAGTTTATTTTAGCATTTTTTGTACAAATTTAGCGGACTTATAAAGCGGATGCAGGCAAGTTGCAATGATTTTATGTTTCAAAAGCATTTCGGATTTTTTGCTGATTACAGGAAAAACTAATTGCAAATCGGTTATTAATTTCAGTTTATTGTAAAATAAATCTCTGTCTTTACTGTTGAGATGCAATATTTTTTTTGCAGACAAATCAATATAATACTTTGTGTGGGCTTTGAAAAATTCCTTTACAAAATCATCATTGCTGCCTTGATAAATTTTATAAAATTCAACTGCGTATTTTATTGTGCCTGTGGTGTGTTCCCATCGGTTTTTCGATGCCATAATAGATTCCGAATGGCGTCTGTAAAAATACAAATCTTCTGGTAAATATTTAATTTTTTTCGTTTCAACAAAACAACGTGCACCTATAGAAACGTCCTCAAGCCAAAAATAAGGATAAAAAAACATTTCATTTTCAAAATACAGGCTGCGCCGCATTATTTTGCGCCAACTGTAACCTGTTATGCTCCACCAGCAATCTTTATCTTTGAAAACTTCTTTTCCCTCGCAAATTTCGGTAGTAAAATTGCATATCTCGCTTCTGTGGAAACTTTCTTTTTCCCAAAATTCTAAAAAATTAAAAAACACAAGGTCTAAATTATTTTTTTCCATTGTGGTAATAAGTTTTTTCAGGCAGTTTTCAGCAATGTAATCGTCAGAATCAATAAACCATATATATTTTCCGCGTGCTGCACGCAAACCTGTATTTCGCGCTTCGCCCACACGTTTATTTTCGGTATGTTCTATCAATATCAAATTTTCGTGTTTCTGTTGATATTGCAAAACAATTTCGCGCGAATTATCGGGCGAGCAGTCGTTAATGCAAATTACTTCATATTCGGTTTCTGGAATATCCTGCGCATAAATACTGTTGAGGCATTCGCTGATGTATTTTTCTACATTGTAAAATGGAAGAATAATTGAAAGACGCATCATAATTTTATTAATTGTTTATTTGTCGTTGCATTTTATTTTATTTTTTCTTTAAAACCTTAAAAGGTTTCTTGGGCATTCTTATTGTTTTATTTACAAATTTCGCTAAATAAAGCGTAAATTTATATTTGAAAATATATTTTATTCTTTTTTTAAGCGATTGATAACTTTCATAGTCGTTCAAAATTGGTTTTGGTACAAATTCATTAATGGCTCGCATGCGTTCTGCGTTTAGTTTTTCTTCTTCTCTATTGCTTATCCCATCATAATTAAAAATGGCAATAATATCTTTTATATAATTAATCTTTTCACCATAAATGCCTATAATTTGTAAGAAAAATATCCAATCGCTTACTATTGCGTAATTTTCGTTATACAAACCATATTTTTCAAACATATTATGTTTAATAAACGAACACTGATGATGTATTGTATCATCTAACAAACCAAACAACGAAATTTTTCCATTACGCAAAGCGGTAATGCCATTGCCGACACGTTTGGTTTTGTTCCATAAAACCTCAATTCTGTTGCCTGTAATTACGCTTTCGGTAAAATTATATTTTTCAAAAACTTCGGTCAGTACAGTTGGCGAATATAGCATATCGCCGCTATTCATAAAGTTCAAATATTCTCCTTTTGCCTGCCAAATTCCTTTATTCATCGCATTATAAATTCCATTATCCTGTTCGCTTATCCAATAAGCGATTTTATCGGAATATTGCTTAATAATATCCACGCTGCCATCTGTACTTCCGCCGTCAATAACAATATATTCAAAATCGGTAAAAGTTTGACAAACAACACTTTCGATGGTTTTTTGCAAACCTTTGGCGTTGTTAAAATTGATAGTTATTATTGATAGTTTCATCATATTTTTAATTTTTATCCTAAATAACCCATAGGAACTATTTGTACTTCTCTATTTAAGGGCAAAAGATTTTCGTACAGGCAGACAATCGCGCCTTTTCCTGCCGTTACGCCCATTTTTTCGAGCAAACGAAATGTCTTTACATCATCTTCTTTGGGCGAGGCGGTTCGCTTTATTTCTATGGGATAAAACACATTGTCACGCTCAATAATCAAATCTATTTCCTGTTTTTCTTTATCGCGGTAGAAATAAAACCGAGCCTGCTCGTCGTTGTGAATATACGATTTGATAATTTCACCCACCACGTAACTTTCAAAAATTGCGCAGCTCATCGCTCCTGCCGAAAGCGTTTCAGGCGAAGTCCATCCGCACAGATAGGCGCAAAGTCCTGTGTCCATAAAGTGCAATTTTGGCGTTTTAATAGCGCGGTTTGTCAAATTGTTGTGATAAGGCTGCAACAAAAAAATCAAACCCGAAGTCAGCAAGAGCGAAATCCACGCTTTAATTGTAACTTCCGTAACACCAATATCTTTTGCTATGTCGGCGTAGTTAAGCAATTGTCCTGTTCGCGCCGCCACCACTTTGAGGAAAGTGAGAAATGTGCGTTCGTCCTGTATATTTGTCAATTCGCGAATATCACGCTCAATATAGGTTTTCAGGTAAGAGGCGTAAAATATATTCCGATTGAGCCGCGGCGTGGCATAAAGTTCAGGAAACGAGCCTTTTAAAATTAAATTATAAATAGAATTGATATTGTATGGTTTTCTGCTGTTCGGCTCTAATTTATCGGGCAAAAACGGCGCACCTTCGCTTTGGTTTTTTTCTGCCTGCGACAAACCTTGCAACTCCAAAATGCCAACTCTGCCCGCAAGCGATTCCGATACCTTTTCCATCAGTTGAAATGGTTGAGAACCGGTAAGCCAAAACATTCCTTTTTGTTTGTTTCTGTCTGCAAGAATTTTGATATATGGAAAAAGTTGCGGTGCATATTGTACCTCGTCAATCAATAATGGCGGTTTGTAAGTTTGCAAAAACAGAGCAGGGTCAGACTGCGCAAGCAATCGAATTTGCGGGTCATCAAGGGTAACATAAGCGCGATTGTTTTCTTTTATATGCTCAAGAACTGTAGATTTGCCCACCTGACGCGGTCCTGTGATTAAAACCACAGGAAAGGTTTCACTCGTTTCTACTATTGCATTCGATATGTTTCTCGTAAAATACACAATATCAATATTTTAACATATTAATTTTCCGACTAATCCAAAATTGCACTTTGGATTAGTCGCCGCAAAGGTAATGTTTTTTTTCTGTTCAACAAAAAATAATCTACACTTTCGATAGTTTTGCGCAAATTTGTGGCGTTGTTAAAATTAATAGTTATTATTTCACAATCTTATTAAAACGAGTTTTTGTAATCTGATAATAAACGACACTATGGAAATCCAACAATATCTGGATTTATCGTGTTTGTATTGAGGTTTTGTTCTTTCACAAAAATTCCTCATATCTGTCAAGTTTTGCAATAAAGATTTTTTTTCTGAATTATATGATTGTCCCGTACTTCCTGATATTCCGCAAAATGCTAACGGCAAACAAAAATCAGAAAATATAAAATCTTTTCTATGACCTTTGACTGTATCGTACAACAAATGCTCAAAATAATATCCTTGCGTGTCGTTTATAGAATTTTCAGCAGTTAAAAATATTTCATAAAATTTCTTTGTCGCAACAAAACAACGAGAATCCGCTAATTTGTCTTCATAATATAATTTAATGAGGTTATTTGCAGAATATGCCAAAATTATGCCGTTAAGTTTTAATATTTTCGACATATTATTCACAATCAATCTTCCTGTAATTTTAATTATATAATCAGTTGTTTTAATAAATTTACTATGCTCAAAGGCATATTTCAATATCAAAAACTCTCCGTAGCCTTTTCCTAATTTCCTGTCATAATCATTTCCATAAAAAGATAAGAATTCTACACGATTTTTATTTGAAAGAAAATGATGCGATATATCTTCACCCGAATTATTACAAAAAACAATTTTATATTTTGTGTAAGTCAAATAAAAATTAATGGCGTTTATATATTGTTCTTCCCGCTCTTTTGCATTTTGCAAAACGGTATAAGACATATCATTTGGATTAATGCATGCTGTAAGTAAAATTGTATAAGAATTTGAAAACATAAATAATATAATATCTAATGAATTTAGCCACGCATAAGGTTATTTTTCTATTTCACGCACTTAGTTATTTTATCAATTTCATCTAAAATTTGACTGTCCATTTCCATATCAAATTTTCGGGCAAAAAGCAGATTTTCGGGTTGTTGCTTCAATTCTTCCAAATGACTAACGGTAAATGTAACAGGCGAAGGCGCATTGCCGACACTTTGCCAATTAACATAAGTTATTGAAGGCAAAAGTTTTACCGAACTATCCGCCTCGCTCAAATGATGGGCAATTGTTTGAAAAAAAATCTCGTCAGGACAAATTGTATATTTATAATAAGCGCACAATACTTTGTAATTGGCAGTTATGTAATCATACATTTTTTTCATTGTAGGCGCATTGAACGCCCACCACGCCGAACCGCCGTATTGGCGCAAACCAAGCGAAAGTTTACGTTTTTTGAGCAAAAGCAACAATTGACCAAGCGATATTTCTCGGCGAAAAAACGATTTTAACGATGCTTTGCTCACTTTTCTAAATGTCCGCTGCACTCCGCGCCCTGAGGAAATGTTGAACTTGTAACTTTCGGTTTTGTCCTGCCATGCAGTCCAAATTTTTTCAACAGGAATAGAGTCGATAAAGTTTTTGTCGGCGTGATTTTCTAAAAAATTATCAATTTCCGCTGCGCTTTTAATCGGGTAATCCTGCCCTGTGAGTTGAATTACCATTCCGCTGCGTCCGCTTTCCACTGCCGCACGGATTAAATTAATTGTTGCAATAATTTGCGAAAAATCGCCCCAAAGACAATTAACCCTGTCTTCTATAAATTTAATATTTTCGCCATGAATAATTTTTGTAAATGGCTCAATATCAGACTTTTTGTCAATATGAATAAAGAAAAATGAGTTTTCATCATTTATTTTGTCAATCAGCCGTTTCAACTGTTCTGGCGTTTTGTGTGCAAGTACTATGTATGTTTTCTGTAACATTAAAAATTAGTTTTTTGTTAATATTAAGTAATATATTTTCAAATTCTTATTTGCTTTTTTATACATTTCAATGAATTTCTATTTAATTTAAGTCTATCTATACATTCATTTTTTATCATTTATACCATAAAATCCTAAATCAAACAATTTCCAATAACAATATTTACCGTTATTCAAATACAAAGCCGCCGTACTTCCGCCTGTATTTCCAGCAATTAAAGCATCGCAACGGCTTAACAGACAAATACTTGACAGATATTCAAGACCGCGAATATAAATTTCATTTTCGTGGTCGCCGTGAATTTGGTAAATATAATCATATTGGTTTGTGTAAAAAGATTCATCGTAAAAAAAACGCTTATTTATAATAATTTTTTGAGGAAATGCCTCTTCAAATTGTTTGTAAATACCATATTCCTCTGTGGCAAGATAAATAAAATCCAAATTAAGTTCATTCATTTTTATCCTCGATACCTCAATCACATCATCAATTTCAGGCTGAATAGGATGTCCATAAGGACGTTTGTGTATATAATCAGTTCCGCGACACAGCACTCCAAGAACTTTTTTGTTTTTCAATAAATTTTCATATTCTTTTTCCACATATATTTGAGTATCAGCATTCAATATTATAAAATCATTATACAATTTACTCCAAATTTGCAATTCTTTTACATTATAAGGCGTACGAAAACCCGCTATAATTGTACCTATTTCCATATTGTATTTTTCATATTTTTCGCATAGTTTTGTGCCAAAAGGCTGCTCAAAAAAAGTATCCCAATTTGTCCAATGTTTTTTTCGATTATCTAATTGAATTACAGGAAAATAACCTTTATATATTACTTCTAAAATAAGTGAAATCATATTGTTTACAAAAGCAAAATTAAAATAAGCATAATCATATATTCCCTTGTTAATCAATATTATTTTTGCTTTGTTTTTCGTCAATTTACTATGTAATTTTTGCTTGTTGTAATTTGCAGCAAAGTTGCGAATTTGATGTCTTTGAAATTTTTGATAATATTGTACAAATGAATTGTGTTTCATTATTTTTACTCAATTTTTTTATGTAATTGTGCTGCAAAATTACACAAAAATATAAAATCTGCAAATAAAATACGTAAAATATTATTTTTAGAAATGATATTTGCCAAATCAATATATATTTTTAATATATGCAGCAATTTCTTTTTATTTTTTATTTCAAAAATAAAGTATAAATATACGGAACTGCTTTAAAATTATTAATTATTGATTTAAAAAAATGTTTTTGTATTCGTTCAAATTTTGCCATTTGCATAAAATATGAAAAATTTTGTTTATGCAATTGCCTGACTGTCAAATTTATAGCAGCAGTTTTTGTGTTTTTACGGCGCAAATACGCGGCTTTTTCTGCCGTATGCCGCCAAAAAAGATTTCGATAACGTTTTTCGTAATCCCACGAAGCGTTGTGGTCGTGCTTGCGGTAGTAATAAAGCGGTTTTTCTACAAAAAACACAGGCGCAATTTCCTCCATTTTCAAATATAAATCCATATCTTCGGCAACAATATAATCAGGATTTATGCCCAAAGTTTTGTTGTAATCGGCGCGTTTATTTATCGCAAAAGCTGAAATATGTCCGCCTGTTGATGTCAAATGCGACTGATTTTCAGGAATTTGCCCAGCCCAGGTAGTAATGCTTTGCGGTTCAAGTTTTTCGTTGCAAAGCCAATGAGTGCAATAAACAATGCTGTATTGCGGATTTTCCAAATGAACATTCATCAATTGCTCAACTGCGTTGGTAGTTATAGTATCTTCGGGGTCTAAAAACGCAAAAAATTCACCATTTGAAAATTCAATACACTGCCTTTTTATTTTGCCGCAACCGCCCGAATTGATATTATTTTCAAAAAATTTTATATTCGATTTTTTATTTTTTAAAATAAAATCATTAATAATTTCTACCGAATTATCAGAAGAAGCATCATCAATTACAACAATTTCTATATTACTATAAGTTTGATTTACAGCCGATTGCAATGTTTCAGCAATATATTTTCCATTGTTGAAATTGGCTATCAAAAGCGAAACAAGAGGAGTTTTGTCGTTATTCATAAAAACCACATAAAAAAGTGGGAGATTTCTGAGACGATTTTTTATTTTCTCTTAAAAAAATCGTTGTAACTTATTTATTTTCAATAGACATTATATTGATTAGAGTTTAAACTCCCTGATTATCAATTTGTTAAAAACACAAAAGTTACTTATTCTATATAATCTCTATTATTTTAAAATTTCAATATTTTCCTTTCCAAAAATCATTTCAAGTACTTTTTGTTTTAAATCTTCTTGCAATTCAATTGTTAATTGTGCTTTTATTTCTGTATTTTTTAATTCCCCTTCTTTTTCTCTGAATATTTTAGGAAAGGTATAAATGTCAATTTCCCGCATTTGCAATTTTTCTGCGATTTTAGAAATTTCATCAACTTTCAAAGCCTGCCAACCATTTGAAATTTTATTCCATTTTGCTTCTGGAAATTCAATTAAGTCTGCAAATTCTACTTTTGTTAATTTCCTATCATTCATTATTTTGATAAGATTTTCAACTACAAAATGATTTTCTGTTTTTTTTTTGTTTTTCATGTTTAAAAATATTAATTGATTATTAATAAGTTATGTTATTTTTAGAAATATTTATGCAAAAAAAGATTTTTTTTCTTGCGAAAATCGAAATTAATTATTTATCTTTGCACCGCGTAAATATACACGAAAAGTAAATTTACATAAAAACGTAAATTTACGCAAAATAATATTTGATAACCCGTTGGCGGAATTAAAAATTTGC
>WRGS01000199.1 GCA_009787075.1 Paludibacter sp. | reverse complement strand
TGCGGTATTGAGCCAAACGCCTGCGGCATTTTCTATCCGAACGCCGAAAATTCCGTAAAGCGATAACAATTTGATAATTGCATGTTCTATCTGAAAAATATATTGCTTTAAACCCAAAGAAAAATTTTCCAAATCAATCACAGGATAACCGACAATTTGTCCCGGTCCGTGATAAGTTATGTCGCCGCCGCGATTGGTGTGTACAAAAGTTGCGTTTGTTGCCTGCAACTGTGTGGAATTGAGCAACATATTGTTTTGGTCGCCATTTTTGCCCAAAGTATAAACATGAGGATGTTCGCAAAAAATCAGATAATTTTCTGTTTGCCGCGCCGCTTTTTTTTCTTCTATAATTTTTTCAAAAAGTGTTTCCTGTTTTTGCCACGCATCTTGGTAATCAATCAAACCCCAATCCTGAAAAATTAATTGTTTATTCATATTTTTCATAAATTACCTTATAAGCATCGCTTTTGAAAAATTTTTCAAGAAAACCATTAAGTTTTTGAAGTAATTTGTAATTTTTTTTATTCACTGCCCACGAATACGGCTGCTCAAAATCAATAGGCATCGAAATATCTATCACAGGAAAATCTTTTTTCAGTTTTTGTGCCAGTTGCGCACCACAAATTGTGTATTTATATCGCCCCTGTGCTACCTGCGCTACCAAATCGTCTGTTGTAACATTTGGAATTTCAACAATAAAAATTGTATCTGCAATTTCGTCCGAAAGATTTCTAATTCGCTGAATTTGAGGTGAATTAACTGGTACAGTAATTGTGTCGTTGGCAAGTTCGTATTGAATTTTTTTTACATGCCCTAACGAATCGGGAATTTGCACAAGCACCTGCCGCATAGAAAGTAAAGGCAGAGTAAATTCCACTTGATCAATGTATTGAGTTGTTTTAGGAATTGGAATTGCAACAAGGTCGCACTTGCTATCGAGCAACATATCAATACTTTGTTTGAGGTCGTTGTTCTTCAAAATTTGAAGTTTCATTTCGTTAGAATCGGCAAAGGCGCGTAAAATTTCGTATTGCAGTCCAAAAACGCTATCGCCGAGTTCGGTGTAACGCATTTGCCCACTGTCGATTACAACGATCAACTTGTTAGCGCGTGCCACGTTTTTAAAGAAGACATTTGCAAAAAAAGCAAAAATCAAAATTCCAAATGTAACAATCGTAACAGTTGTTAATTTTTTTAAAGCATTTGTGTTTTTCATTGTGTTATTTGGTTAAAATAATTGAAATTCAATAATTTATTTTAAAATTTATAATTTAAGGATAAAAAAATACTAAGTTTAGTTATAAAAATTCCACGAAACACCCCATTTAAAAATTGCAGGATTAAGTGGATAATTTGGCATTGAAAAATAATGTCCTGCTCTGACAATCAGTTGATTAACGTGATAATATTCAACAAAAATCCGCGCCTGCTTCAGATGAAAATTCAAATAAGCATTCACCAGCGGAAAATTGCCGATTTTTGTTTCATTTTGCAAATAAAATCGTCCGGTAGCAGGCATATAATTTGGAGCGTAATATGCGGTATTGTAGCGTACATTTACGCCTGCCTGAATCCCTAAAACACTGAACCATTTGCTTTTATAATACAAATTGCTGAAAAGCGAAAATGCAGGCAGCGGCAAAATATCGGGTTGCGAACTGATTTGATAAACGGCTTGGTTTTCCCAGCCCAACCATTTTAAAATCTGCCAATCAGCACGTCCACTGAGCGAAAAAATCTGAATATTTTTATCGTATTGCGCGGGCAAAGCATCTTTATCGAAATAAATATAATTTAACACGTTTTCAAGCTGCGCCGAGAGCGTAATTCCGCGTGTGGGAAGGCTCAAAACCCCGCCAAGACGCGTACGGTAAATATTTGTAAAATCGTTTTTCCACGCAAAATGATTTGAATTATAATTTTCGGCAAAAAACGAAGGCGCATCAAGGCGCATAAAACCGTCCGCACGTAAAACTACGCTGTCGTTCCATAAGCGGAAATATCCGCCCAAATCGGCTTTTACAAGAAAATTTCCCGCTTTGTAGCCCTGTATGCCCAGTTCTCCCTGAATATTGTAGCGAAAAATTTTTCCGCGCGTTTTTGATACAATTCCGCCTATGTTTGTGTTCATAAACGAATTGCGCGTTGAACTGCTGTCAGGGTTTGCTAAATAAAAACTTTGATATTCGTTTGAAATATAAGCAGTTAAGCCAAAATGAAACCACTTGTTAAATTCCTCTTCAATATGCAGAGCAACAGTGTTTGTAATTGCCGAAAGAGAAGCCGAATCGTTTGTCTGCTTCCTGTTTGGGAAAAAAGTATTTGTATAAAATATTGTGTCTGTCTGCGGCTCAAAATAACGTTTTTTATGCTCATCAATTTTAAAAGTGTGAATAATCCGCGTAACGGGAATATAGTCGAACCGCGAGGAATCTGGCGTAATTTTCGTTTCTTTTTCAAAGCCGATGCAATATTGATGATTGTAAAAAAACGCGCGATAATTGTATTTTGAATAGCCATAACGCCCTGAATTTCCTGTTTTTTGCATTTTTACAGGAATATTTTCGGCATCAACATCAAATTCATCTTCGGCGAGGGTGATATAACGCGGGTCGGTAATTCCGCCGTTTTCGTAATTGTTCAGGGCATTGGTAAGAGCGGCGGCGGTAAAGTTGTAACGCCGTCCGTTGTAACTTGCAAAAATTGAAGGCGAAAAAAGTTGTGTTTCCTGATTGTTGTACTCTCCGTGCGACACTGTATAATCGATTTTTGTGCCGATATTTAAACGTTTTCCGAGATTTGCGGTAAAAAGAAAGAAAATTTCCTCTTCCCAGCGAAAAGTTGAACCGCCCGATTTGTAAGTAATATTACTAAAAGGAGTTGTTGTATTGTAAAAATTCAAATTGTTAATTGTCCGAATATAAGGCGCATACGCATCGCCAAAGAGAAAATTGTCCATCAGCGGACGGTCAAAATAGATTTTCGATTCTAACGGCGAGAGCATATTTCCGTTGTACGAATTGGCAATGCTGAAACGGTCAATATGGTTAGCGTCTTGAAAATTAAGATGCAAAGTATCGGCTGCCACAGTATCGGCTGCTGCTGTAAGTTCTTCAACGCGCCATGTTTTTAAATATTTAACACGCTTATTTACAGCGTTTTGCGCAAATATATTTGACGCGCAAACAATTAAAATTATTATTATAAAAAATATTTTTTTCATTTATAAAAATAAAAGCGGGACAAAGATACGAAAAAACTGACAGAAAAAAATTAAAAATATATTAGAAAATTAAGCAATGGGAATGTATTTATTTTGATTAATATTTTATTTATTTTTGAAATAATTGCAAAATAGTTTTTAATTTTGCAAAAAATAATTGCGTATTGATAGCAATATGTGTATTTATGTTGGCGGGGTGAAAAATGGCATACGAAAAAGATATATTAATGCGAATGTTGATGACTTTTTTGGAAAAATTGACTGAAAAGTTGTCGAGGAAAAGCATTTCTGAAATTTCGGATTCGGAAATGAATGATTTTTATGTGGAATTTTTTGACAGCAATCGCCAACAAATAATTACTTTAAACGCACAATCTCTGCTTGAAAAATGCACTGCCGCCGACACAAATAAAATTTCAACAGAAAAAATCAGAATATTAGCGGAATTATTGTATATAGAGGCAAATAAAAACGATGATGCGATTATTGCTAAAAATTCATTATTTTTGTTTGATTATTATAACAGTCAAACAAAAATATTTGATTTTGATATTTCCGACAAAATGAATAAACTTTTAAAAATAATTCATTAAACAAAAATTTAACAAACCTGATTATAGAAAAAAAATTAAAAAAATGAAAAACATAAAGATGTATTTATTGTTATTCTTCATTATATTTTGTTCTTGTTCAAACAAACACAATGATATAATTGTTGTAATTAATACATATAAACCTGATTTTCCGTTTGCTTGTAATATTGTTTTTGATGGAGAAATTTATCATATTGAACATTTGAGAAAATATAGAAGAAAAAAATTAATTGAGTTTCAAGGTTGTGCTGCAGAAAGACTTTATACTTACAATTTTGAGAAAATAGGCAATGACTATTTAAAAGAGGATTTAGAAGTAAAAACTCTGCGTTTGTAAAAAAATTCTGAATCTGTAATGCTGTTTGATAAAACTTTTCCCATTGTTAAAGTAATTAATGACAGCACTTTGGTTAGATGTGATGAAAATAAATATTTAATTATTGTAGGTGAAATACAGAACAGGTAAAGTAATTGTCTTGTTGCACCTGCAATGTGAAAATTATAATAAAATAGATACAAAGGTTTTTTATTATTAACATGAGTTTTGGATAATAAATTTTATAACACATTGATATTCAATCAATAAATTCGCCGTAGGCGATTAATATCAATAGAAAATAAATCAATATCTTTTTACATTGTCCGTAGGACATTAACGATTAATGCCCTACGGACAAAAATTGTTTCTTGAATTGTATTCTATTGATATATAACGCCCTAACGGGCTAATGAAAAAATAAAAATTATTCACTTTTGTCCGAATTCTATGATTCCACCAAATAATTTTTAGTTAGGGCAATATATTAATAACCGTATGTGAAGCGTAGCGGAACTTACGGTAACGCGCGAATGCGCGAATGCGCGAAAGGCTTGAAGAGGTTATCTAAAAAATACAAAAAACTTAACCGCAAGTTTCGCAATGGATTTACGCAAAGTATTGAATTTCAAAAATATATTCTTTGCGTCCTTTGCGAAAAATCTTTGCGTCTTTACGGTAAAAAGACTTTTGAGATAACCTCTTAAATTTTTCTTGTGTTTATAACTTTTTTTGGGAAAATTAAAAAATTGCCGTAATTTAGCAGTCTGATTTTTCTTTTAAAAATATTTTTTTTAAAATATTCTAAACTGTTAAATTTAAAGATTTTATAAATATTATGCAATTCCCTTTTACACATCTTCATGTCCATTCATGTTATTCGATTCTTGATGGAATGTCGTCAATTGACGGTTTGGTTGATAAGGCGCGAAAAGATGGAATGAACTCCATCGCTCTTACCGACCACGGCAATATGTTCGGCATCAAAGAATTTATTAATTATGTAAAAAAAATTAATAAGCCTGTCCTTGCCAAAATTAATGATATTGAAAAAAAACTGAAAGAAACAAAGGACGAGCAAAATATTTTGTCGCTTCAGGCAGAATTGCAGGCGGAAAAGGCGAAACTTTTTAAGCCGATTATCGGCTGTGAAGGCTATATGGCGCGGCGCGGAATGCTTTTAAAAGACAAAACCAACAAAACAGACCGCGGCGGCTGGCATCTGATTCTTTTGGCGAAAAACAAAAAGGGCTATCAAAATCTTTGCAAACTTGTTTCTGCCGCTTGGATTGACGGACATTATTACAAGCCGAGAATTGATAAGGAATTGCTGGAAAAATATCACGAGGGGCTGATTGTGAGTTCGGCGTGCCTTGGTGGCGAAATTCCACAGAAATTAATGGGAAATTTTGCAAAAGATGTTGATGATGAAGATGTTGCGCAAAGCGGTATTGAAGATTTATTTACCATAACAGAAGAAAATATGCGCGAGGCGGAAAAGTCGGTGCAATGGTTTAAAAATATTTTTGGAGACGATTTTTATTTGGAAATTCAACGCCACAAAACCGATAAACCAAATGCAGATACGCGAGTTTTCAAATATCAACAAATTGTAAATAAGGCAATTATAGAATTGGGACGGCGTACCGATACCAAAGTTATTGCCACAAATGACGTGCATTTTGTGGAAGAAGAACACGCAGAAGCGCACGACCGTTTGATTTGTTTGAGCACAGGCAAAGACCTTGACGACCCCAAGCGCATGCGTTACACAAAGCAGGAATGGCTTAAAACGCCGCAACAAATGTGGGAAATTTTTGCCGACTTGCCGCAAGTGCTCGAAAACACGATGGAAGTTGCCGACAAAATTGAATCTTTCAGCATTGATTCTGATGCGCTGATGCCTGTTTTTGAAATTCCTGCGGATTTTGGAACGGAACAGCAATACGCTCAAAAATTTTCGGAAGAAATGTTGCGTGAGGAATTTGGCGGCAGATTTGAGCAACTTGGCGGCTATAAAAAAGTTGTGCGCGTAAAGTTGGAATCGGATTATCTTACGCAACTTACTTACAAAGGCGCGGCAGAGCGTTACAAAGATTTGACTGATGAAATCCGCGAACGCATTGATTTTGAATTAAATACAATAAAATTAATGGGATTTCCCGGATATTTTCTTATCGTTCAAGATTTTATTTCGGCAGCGCGTGCGATGAATGTTTTTGTCGGACCGGGGCGCGGCTCGGTGGTGGGTTCGGTAGTTGCCTACTGCCTGAAAATTATGAATATCGACCCTTTTAAATACGATTTGCTGTTTGAGCGTTTTCTTAATCCCGACAGAAATTCGCTGCCTGATATTGATACCGATTTTGATGATGACGGACGCGATAAAATTTTGCAATGGGTTACTGAAAAATACGGCAAAGAGCGTGTAGCGCGTGTTATTACATACGGAACTATGGCTGCAAAATCGTCGATTAAAGATGTGGCGCGAGTGCAAAAATTGCCGCTTTCGGAAGCAAACCGTTTGGTAAAACTTATTCCCGACAAATTGCCCGAAGACCGCGAAGGGAAATCTGTAAAAGTCAATCTGACAAATGTTTATAATCTTGTACCCGAAATGCGTGCAGAACTTTCTTCGCCCGACCAAAATATTGTTACAACCTTAAAATACGCCGAAATGCTTGAAGGAACTGTGCGCCAAACAGGAGTTCACGCCTGCGGAGTGATTATCGGCGCAGACGATTTGACGAATTTTGTTCCTGTAAGCACTGTTACAGATAAGGAAACAAACGAAGAAGTGCTTGTAACTCAATACGAAGGCGCAGTTATTGAAGATGTCGGATTGATAAAAATGGACTTTTTAGGATTAAAAACTTTATCAATTATAAAAGAGGCGTTAAATAACATCAAAAAAACTAAAAACATTGATTTGGATATTAATGATATTCCTCCTGACGACCGCACTGCATACGAACTTTTTAGCGCAGGACGTACAGTCGGCATTTTTCAGTTTGAATCGGACGGAATGCGCAAATATCTGCGTGATTTGCAGCCCTCTGAATTTAAAGACCTTATAGCAATGAATGCGCTTTATCGACCCGGTCCGATGCAGTATATTCCATCGTTTATCAACCGCAAGCATGGGCGCGAAAAAATTTCTTACGATTTTCCTCAAATGGAAAAACGATTGAAAGAAACTTATGGCGTAACGGTTTATCAGGAGCAGGTAATGCTTCTCAGCCGTGATATTGCAGGTTTTACGCGCGGTCAGAGCGACGATTTGCGCAAAGCGATGGGGAAAAAAGATAAAACAAAAATGGCATCGCTCAGAGAAAAATTTATGGAAGGTGCGCAAAAAAACGGTTATGCTCCGATAAAGAAACTTGAAAAAATTTGGGACGACTGGTCGGAATTTGCAAAATATGCATTCAACAAAAGCCACGCAACGGCTTATTCGCTCGTTGCATACCAAACTGCATACCTTAAAGCACATTTTCCTGCCGAATTTATGGCGGCAAACTTAACGCGCAACCGCGATAATATTACTGAGGTTTCAAAATTTATGGACGAATGTAAAGCAATGGGAATTAATGTTTTAAGCCCTGATGTTAATGAGTCTGATTTGAACTTTACGGTAACGCAAAAAGGAAATATCCGTTTTGGACTTGGCGGTATAAAAGGCGTCGGCGAAGGTGCAGCAATTGCAATTATCAACGAGCGCGAAAATGGAAAATATAAAAGTATTTTTGATTTTATAGAACGTAATAATTTAACATCTACAAATAAACGAGTATTGGAAAGTTTGGCTCTTTCAGGCGCATTCGACGGGCTGGGCATACGCCGCGAGCAACTTTTTGAAAAAAATCCGAAAACAGAAGACGCAACTTTTATTGAAACACTGATAAGATACGGCAATAAATTTCAAACAGACAAATCGGCAAATCAAATTTCGCTCTTTGGAGGCGGCGAGGCGGTGCAAATTGTAAAACCGGAAATTCCGCATGCAGAAGAATGGTCAATTCTTAAAAAACTTAACGCCGAGCGCGAACTTATCGGGATTTATCTTTCGGCACATCCGCTTGACACTTATGAATTTGAAGTTAAATTTATATGTAATACAAAAACCATAGAATTAACCGATTTGCAGGCTATAAAAAATCGGCAACTGAAAATCGGCGGAATTATTACCTCCGTGCGCCACGCAACAACAAAAGCGGGAAATCCATGCGGATTTTTTACTCTTGAAGATTACGACGGAGCGTATGAGTTTGCGCTTTTTGGCAAAAATTATCCCGAATTCCGCAATTATATGATTAAAGATGCTTACGTTATGATTACAGCAACGGTGCAGGAACGCGGCGCAGATTTTCGTTATGGAAATCAAAAGCAGCAAAGCATCGGAGAAAAAACTGAGCTCGAAATGAAAATTCAACGAATTGATATGCTCGAAAATGTGCGGAATACATCAGTAGGCAATTTGACAATCAGTATTCCATATCAAAAAATTGATGATGATTTTGTTGCCGCGCTCACTCAGCAAATTACAGAAAATAAAGGAATGACAAATCTTTATATTAAGATTTTTGACCAAATGCAATCCGGTGGCAAATTAACGCTTTTTGCCCGAAAACATCGCATAAATATTAATCATAATTTTTTCCGATTTCTAAAAAATTACGAAAGTCAGGATATTTTGGAATTTGCAGCAGCGTGATAATTAATGGAAACATCTAAAAACGTCATTGCGAGGGCGACATCCCGAAGCAATCTATTGAAAATCAACACTATGAATTGCTTCCTGCTTCGTTCCTTGCAGTCGCAATGACGGAGAAACAGGATTTTTAGAAATCCCATTAATAATTAGATATTATATATAATAAGTAACTTTTATGTTTTTAATCAATTGATAATCAGGGAGTTTAGGCTTTAATCAATATAATGTCTATTATTTTACTTTTTTATAGTTATCGCCGCGGGAATAAGATAATAAATCATCTAAATTGTCATACAACCTGTCCTCAAATAAACAAAATACCTTATTGCCATTAAAAATACCGAATATTCCGTCAAAAACATAAGGTTTATTTTTACTGCTTTTATTATTATCCAAATCTACTCCGTTTGCAGTTTTATTATTGAAAAATTCATAATACTTGCCTTTATGATTGCTTGATGTTTTCTTTTCCCATTTAGTTCCTGATAACAGATATGATTTATCGTTTCTTCCTGTAAAAAGCGATTCAATGGTTGTTTCGGTATCAGATACTCCTAATTCGGCTGCTTTTATAATTGATAACAATGCCTCAAATTTAGTTGCTGTGCCTCCCCAACCGCCTTTTGGCTTTTCGTTGCCAATTTCCCATTGCGAAAGAGCTTGATAATAAAGCGTAGTTGCATACAATTCGTCATCTTGCGTTATTTGTTTTCTTACTTCTTTGAACGCATCAAATGCACTTTTATAATTTTTCAATTTATATTTGCTGATTCCCGAAACATAATAATCGTTTGCGGTTTTTTCGATATAACTTAAATTTTCAGCGGCTTTTTGATAATTATCTGTTTGATAATAAGAATGACCTAACATTTGTTTTATAACATCATTTTTGAAAAACGTTTTGGCTTTTTCAAGATATTGAATTGCATCGTCATATTGTTCTAAAAAGTAATAACACGCTCCTAACCAATAAATTGTTGTTTGGTCGCTTGGGTTTAATTTATTTGCCTGTTCATAACAGATTGCCGCATTGAAACTGTCATTATTATCAACATATTCTTTGCCTTTTTTAGACCATTGGTCAGAAGTAGAGTTTGGCGGCAAAATGCTGTTCAGCCTTTTTTGCTTAAGCGACTCAATATATCCATCGTATTTCTTTTGTGTGGAATAGCCTATGCTTATTTGCACATCATTTACAGATTTTTCTTTGAAATTTATTTTTAATGTGTAATTTCCCTTTGTAATTTGTTCCGCCAAATGTGGTTGCGCCTGTATAATATATCGTTCGCTGCCTGCGGAATATTTTACAAAGTTTCGACAAATAAATTTGCCGTCTGCATTGTAAATGCCCCAACTGTTAAATTTACTGTCTTTGGTATAATACAAAGCAAGCCAAAACAGTTCGTCGTCGGACGGAGTTTGCGTTACGGTAAAAGGCAGAGTCGCCCAATATCCATCTTCAGTTTTTTCAATCTTCAGTTTATTGTAATCAAGTTTTGTGTAGTTTACCTTATCGGTAATAGGTTAAAGTGGTGGTTTGTGCGTTTGCCTGTTGCAAACTTAAGCCAAATAATACGGCTGCTGATAAAATAAATAATCCTTTTTGCATTTCTTCTAATTGTTTATTAAAATATTAAATTTATATTTTGTACGAATTTTAATTCATTTTGTTATGATTTATTTTGCTAATGTTCTTGTATCATTTTTACTCATAAAAATCAAAATAAATTACAGTTCAGATATTTTTTTGAATGCAAAGGTAACAGTTTCTTGTAAAATGAACAAAATCATTATTAATTGTTAATTGTTGTTTGTTATTTTTAACATCATCAAAAGGAACATAATCGGCAAAATAATACATTGTTTGCTAATTTTCCAAATTAATCAATTACCATTAATAATTAAAAAATTTTATGTTATTTTTGCAAAAATAAAAGCAATATGACTTACGATCAAACTATTAAATATCTTTATGCGCAAACTCCAGCATTTCACAACATTGGCGCGGCTGCATATAAGCCCGGACTTGAAAATATGAAATGGTTGATGTCTGCTTTGGGCAATCCGCACAAAAAATTCAGAGCAATTCTCGTTGCAGGAACAAACGGTAAAGGCTCTGTTTCTCATTATCTTGCGGCGTGTTTGCAGGCAGCTGGCTACAAAACAGGGCTTTACACTTCGCCGCATCTGGTTGATTTTGACGAAAGAATAAGAATTGACGGCAAAACAATTGACCATCAGTATGTTATTAATTTTGTTGAAAGGCATAAAAATCTTTTGGAACAGAAAAAGTTATCGTTTTTTGAATTTACAACGGCAATGGCTTTTCGCTATTTTTATGATAATAAAATAAAAATTGCAGTAGTGGAAGTAGGGCTTGGCGGACGGCTCGACAGTACAAATATCCTCACGCCTCTGCTTTCTGTTATCACAAATATTGCCCTTGACCATACGGAATTTTTAGGCAATACATTGGCAGATATTGCTGCAGAAAAAGCCGGAATTATAAAGAAAAAAGTGCCTGTGGTTGTTGGCGAGGCAGTGGATGAAACGCGTCCTGTTTTTATTGAAAAGGCGAATGAATTATTAGCGCCGCTGTTTTTTGCACAGGAAAAATATGAAATAACAGACCCCGAATATCTGCCTAACGGCAAAATAAGTTACATAGTTATTTCTAAAAAATATGCATTCAGTTTTAAATGTTTTTCTGGTTTAAGTGGAATTTATCAATTGAAAAATCTTGCAACTGTTTTTAC
>WRGS01000198.1 GCA_009787075.1 Paludibacter sp. | reverse complement strand
GAATTGATTTATTCGGACGAAATCGGCGAAATGGTTGCGAGTTTGGGTTACAAAACAATGTTGATTGACGAGGCAAAGCACGTTATGGGCTGGAAAAGTCCGAATTATGTGTATAATCACGCCACGATAAACAAATTGAAACTGCTTGTGCGTAATTTCAAACTCAGCGATGACATTGCTTTTCGCTTTTCCGACCGCACGTGGCTGAATTTTCCGCTAAAAGCCGAAACTTATATTAACTGGATTGCCGCCACGCCCGAAAAAGAAACGGTTGTCAATATTTGGATGGGATATGAGGCGTTTGGAATTTTCAATAATGCAGAATCGGGCATTTTTAATTTTCTAAAAGGATTGCCTGAACACGCTTTTGAGCGCGAAATAGGTTTTGCAACTCCGAGTGAAATTACCAAAACGCAGGAATCGGCTGGCGCACTGTTTGTTCCGTATCCGATGAGTTGGTCGGGGAACGACAAAAATCTTACGGCATGGACAGGAAATGACTTGCAGCAGGAAGCGTTGAATAAACTTTACGCTGTATGTGAGCGCGTTCATCTTTGCACCGACAAGCCGCTGCTGCGCGATTGGCTCGTTTTGCAAACAAGCGATTATTTCCGCTTTATAAGCCATACAGATACTTTTGGCAGCCGATTTGAAAGTCCTTACGAAGCATTTATCAATTATATGAATATTCTTGCCGACTTTTTGGAACGTGTTGATGCTCAATATCCTGCAACAATTGAAAACGAAGAACTCAACGAACTTCTGAAAACAATTTACAATCAGGATAAAGAAATTGAAACATTACAGGCGGAAATTCAAAATTTGAAAAAACGAAAAAAAATTATTTCATAAAAACAGTAAGTATATTTAATCAATTAAAATAAAAAAATATGCCTCAAATTAACACCGCTCAAAATGTAAATATCAATTATTCGCTTGCATCTATTGGAGCGCGTATCGGCGCACGCCTGCTTGACGGATTGTTTGTCGGAATTTTTTCGTTCATTGTTATTTTAGCATTAGTTGCAATAGCAGAAAACATTTCGGCTCTTGGAAGAGAAACGGGAACTATTGCAATTGTAATTACACTGCTTGCGCTATTTCTGTTTATTTCGCTATATCAAATTCTTTTTCCGTATTTTTGGGAGGGACAAACTCCCGGAAAACGAATTGTGGGCATTCGGATTGTGCGTGAAGACGGCGCTGAGGCAACTTTTGGAACTTATTTTGTGCGGTGGCTTCTTGGAATTGTCGATAGTTTTTTTTATAATATGGTTGGTTTGATAACAATGATTGCTTCGGAAAAGCATCAGCGCGTTGCCGACCTTGTGGCTAAAACCGTTGTTATTTCCACACAGGTTCAGCATTTGTATCAACCTGACTTTGAACGAATTGCGCAGGTTTATAATCCTGTTTTTTCACAGGTTTTACGCCTTTCGGATAAAGATGTGCAAATTATCAGTCAGACGTATAATCGTGCGTGTGCCATAAACGATGTGGAAACAATTAAAAAACTGCGAGAAAAAATTGAACAGACAATTTCCGAGAAAAACGAATTAATGAACGACCGAGCATATATTGAAACCGTCCTGCGCGATTATCATTATTTTACCGAAAAATGAAATGATGAGGCTGATGCGCAATAATCAAATGTTTTTGTATTCAGATATTCCATTTTTTTTATAAATGCAAAAACAAACGTAAATAACGTTTTTGTTGATACAAATGTATTGATTGGTTCTTTTCTTGCAAAGCAAGATGATGAACGATGTTTGCAGTTTTTATTTTCGTTGCATGGCAAACGATTGTTTGTTTCGGCTTTAAGAGTAGCACAAATTGTTTCATTTTTTCAGAAAAAGAAAACAAATGATATAATTTGTAAGTTTGTGCAAACAATTATTACAAAATTTACAGTAATTGGTTTTTCTGATAAAGATATTGAAATGTCATTGCTGCTTGAAACACAAGATATGGAAGATAATATTCAATATGTTATCTCGCAGAAATTCAAATGTTTTTATTTTGTTACCAATAATAAATCAGACTATACAGGTTTTTCAAATCTTAATGTGCTTACAGCCAAAAGATACGAGAAATTAACTTGTAATTTTGCCCAAAGATTTTTAAATGTCGTGGAGTCAAAATTGATTTTAACTGTGCATAATTGCTTTTCAATGTTCCGATAAGTGCAAAAAATCATAATTACAATTTCATTTCAAAATCATTCCATCTTGCATTCTGATAATTCTGTCGGAAAGGTTGGCGAGATGTTCATCGTGTGTAACGATAACAATTGTTAATCCAAATTCTGCCCGCAAATCGAACAGCAGGCGGTGAAGTTCTTCTTTGTTTTTAGAATCCAAACTGCCCGATGGCTCGTCTGCCAAAATCAGTTTTGGGTGATTAATCAACGCCCGCGCCACAGCAACGCGCTGTTTCTCGCCGCCCGAAAGTTCGTTTGGCTTGTGATGTTCTCTGTCGGTAAGTTGCAAAAAATCAAGTAATTGACGAGCGTATTGCGTTGCCTGCTTTACAGGCGTGCGGGCAATCATTGCAGGAATCAGAATATTTTCCAGCGCAGTAAATTCGGGCAAAAGTTGATGAAACTGAAACACAAATCCTATATTTTGATTGCGAAAATGCGCCAACTGCTTTTCTTTCAAAGAATTGACATTGATATTATCAATAAAAACGCTACCTTTGTCGGGCTTGTCGAGCGTACCGACAATTTGCAGCAAGGTGGTTTTGCCTGCACCGCTTGCTCCTACAATCGACACAATTTCGCCTTTATTTATTTGTAAATCAACGCCTTTTAGCACTTTCAGCGTGCCGAAACTTTTTTCTATGCCTTTTGCCTGTATCATTTTTTTATTATAATTTACAAAAGTAGTATTTTTTGTATAAATTTGTATAAAAAAATCGTTTTTGTCGCAATTTTACATTAATTTTGCAAAATTAAAATTACGAATTTAATGACTAAATTAAGTGTAAATATCAATAAAATAGCAACTTTGCGCAATGCACGCGGCGGCGATGTTCCAAATGTATTGAAAGTTGCATTAGATTGCGAACACTTTGGCGCAGAAGGAATTACCGTTCATCCGCGCCCCGACGAGCGGCATATTCGCTACTCGGATGTGCGCGAAATTCGTCCGCACCTTACCACCGAATTTAACATTGAAGGAAACCCCGAACCAAATTTTTTGACGCTTTTGCACGAAGTAAAACCCGCTCAGGCAACGCTTGTTCCCGATGCGCACGATGCTATTACTTCAAATGCGGGCTGGGATACGGTTAAAAATTTTGATTTTTTGAAAAATATTATTGCCGAATTGAAAACGGACGGAATTCGCGTTTCGATTTTTGTGGATACCAATTTGAAAAACATTGAATTTGCAAAACTCGCTGATGCCGACCGTATAGAACTTTACACAGAGCCATACGCTGCTAATTATTTGAAAAACAAAGAATTGGCAGTGTTGCCATTTGTTGAGGCTGCGCTTTTCGCACACAAAATTGGCTTGGGAGTCAACGCAGGACACGACCTTTCGCTCGAAAATTTGGCGTTTTTACACGCGAAAATTCCGTTTTTAAGCGAAGTTTCAATCGGACACGCGCTAATTGCAGACGCGCTGTATTTCGGTTTGGAAAAAACGATAAAATTATACAAAGAACAGTTGCAATAATATATTTTCTGCGCGTAAGCAAAGCGGAAAAATTATAAATTTAGATTTTAAATAATTATAATTCAGTTAATTAATAAAACGCAAATGAATTTAATTGATTTACTAAAAGGCATTACTCCAAAAGAAATTTTAGGAAATACAGATATTGAAATTAATAATATTCAGTTCGATTCGCGCAAAGTTCAACGCGGCGATATGTTTGTTGCCACGCGCGGAACAGCGGTTGACGGACACGATTTTATTGCAGTAGCGATTGAAAACGGCGCGGCGGCAATTGTTTGTGAATCGCAGCTGAATTTGCCATTGTCGGATTCGGCATCTCCTATTGAGTGCGGAATGTTTGGGATTGTTGTAGTTGAAAATTCGGCGGAAGCATTGGGAATTATCGCTTGTAATTTTTATGGAAATCCTTCGCAAAAACTTAAACTTGTGGGAGTTACTGGAACAAACGGCAAAACCACAATCGCTACTTTGCTCTACAAACTTTTCAGAGAATTAGGCTACAGGGCTGGCTTGCTTTCCACAGTTTGCAATTATGTAAATGACGAGGCAATTGAAGCAACGCACACCACGCCCGACCCTTTGGAACTCAATTCTTTGCTGGCAAAAATGGCGGCTGCAGGCTGCCAATATGCGTTTATGGAGGTAAGTTCGCACGCTGTGGAGCAACGCAGAATTGCAGGTTTGGAGTTTGTTGGCGGAATTTTTACAAATCTTACACAAGACCATTTGGACTACCATAAAACAATGGAAAATTATCGCGATGCAAAAAAAATGTTTTTTGATAATTTGCCAAAAACCGCTTTTGCCATTACAAATATTGATGATAAAAATGGTGAATTTATGCTGCAAAATACACGTGCACAGAAATTTACATACTCGTTACAAACAATGGCAGATTTCAGAACGCGGATTTTGGAACACGATTTTAATGGAATGTTGCTCTCAATAAATACAAATATTAAAACGCAGAATGCCGAACAATACGAAGTTTATACAAATTTTGTTGGGCGATTTAATGCGTATAATCTTACAGCAGTGTTTGGCGCGGCTATGTTGCTTGCGCAAAAACAAAACGACAGCCATTGCGGGCAACAATTACAAATCGGCGCGAGCGAAATTTTGCGAATTTTGAGTATGTTAAAATCTGTTTCAGGACGTTTTGAAACTATTCGTGCACCGCAAGGTTTTACCGCAATTGTGGATTACGCACATACGCCAGATGCGCTAACTAACGTAATATCAACAATTAACGATATTTTACAACAAACAAATGGTCGTTTGATAACAGTTGTGGGCTGCGGCGGCAACCGCGACAAAGGCAAGCGACCGATTATGGCACGCGAGGCAGTAGAAGGCAGTTGGAAAGCGATTTTGACTTCCGATAATCCTCGCAAGGAAGACCCACAGGAAATTTTAAACGATATGCTTGCAGGATTGGACGATGAACAAAAACGTAAATCGCTCACAATTATCGACCGCAGCCAAGCGATAAAAACCGCCTGTTCCCTTGCTCAAAAAGGCGATGTGGTGCTTATAGCAGGCAAAGGACACGAAAATTATCAAATTATCGGCGAAATAAAACATCATTTTGACGACAAAGAAGAAGTTTTGGAAATAATTAAAAAATAAAAAATAAAAATATGATAAGCATTTTAATGTTAATTTGTCTTTTGGCTGGGGTTATATTAAGTTTTCTTTACAAAGGTATTTTCCACAAAGTTATTGCTTTGGGGCTGGCTGTGCCTTCTATTATTTTATCTTTTTTAGAAATAACAGGTTTTGAAATAACAGAAATTGTCAATAACATAGTGCTATTGTTGATACTGTTGTTAAATTTTTTAGCGGTTATTGATTATTTCAGGTATTTTTATGTGTATTAATTAACTCAAAATATTTATGCTTTACCATCTTTTTACTTATTTAGACAGGCAATTTGACCTTATGGGCGCGGGAATGTTCAATTACATTTCGTTTCGCACAGCCTTGTCGTTTATCACTGCGTTGATCATTGCTACGCTTTTCGGACGGCGGATTATTGATTTTTTGCAAAAAAAACAAATCGGCGAAACAATTCGCGATTTGGGGCTTGAAGGGCAGAAGCAAAAGAAAGGCACGCCAACAATGGGCGGCGTCATTATTATTCTCGCAATCCTCGTGCCGACGCTGCTTTTTGCCTCACTGACAAATATTTACATAATTTTAATGCTAATTACAACCGTTTGGCTTGGTTTTACAGGTTTTGCTGACGATTATATTAAGGTTTTTCGCAAAAACAAAGATGGTTTAAAAGGAAAATATAAAATTGTAGGGCAAATTGGACTTGGTTTAATTGTAGGATTTACAATGATTTACAGTCCAAATGTTGTTATTCGGGAAAATTACGAAGTGATAAACGGTGAACAGCGCGTTGCCGGAGCATATTATTCGCACGAAAACCTGAAAACCGCGCAAACAACTATTCCTTTTGTGAAAAATAATAACCTTGATTATTCTGTGTTTTTTAAATCGCTGGGCAAAAACGCCGCAACTTTTGGCTGGATTTTGTTTGTTTTGGTTACAATTTTTATTGTTACAGCGGTGTCCAACGGCGCAAATCTCACAGACGGAATTGACGGGCTGGCGGCGGGAAATTCGGCGATTATTGGCGTTGCACTCGGAATTTTGGCTTATCTTTCGGGCAATGTCAATTATTCGGGCTTTCTGAACATTATGTATATTCCGGGCACGGGCGAGTTGGTTGTTTTTGCTGGCGCGTTTATCGGGGCGACAATCGGTTTTTTGTGGTACAATGCTCATCCCGCGCAGGTTTTTATGGGCGATACAGGAAGTTTGACAATAGGCGGAATTATCGGCGTGTTCGCAATTCTTGTGCGCAAGGAATTATTGCTGCCGATACTTTGCGGCATATTTTTGGTGGAATCATTGTCGGTAATTTTACAAAGAGTTTATTTTAAATTTACAAAGAAAAAATACGGCGAAGGGCATCGAATTTTCAAAATGTCGCCGCTTCATCATCATTTTCAAACCGCAGGCGGCACAGTTGCGCACGTTCTTTGGGACAAACCGCTGCAAAAAATTCCTGAATCGAAAATTACTGTGCGTTTTTGGTTAATAGGATTAATTTTGGCTGCATTGACAATTATTACTTTAAAAATCAGATAGTTACAACAATAAATAAAACGACGCAGATTGAAATTATTTTTATGGAAAAAGAAAATTACACGCCGATTCGTTTTGATATTGATGAAATTTTAGCAGAAAAAATGCCTAATAAAAAATTGCCAAAATTCATTGTGCGCTATCTCAAACGCATTATTCATCAGGACGAACTCAACAGATTTATGGAAAAATACGACCGCACGCGCAATTTTGAATTTATTGCGGGTATCCACGAGTTTTATAATATTTCAACTTCGGTTTTTGGCGTGGAAAATTTGCCGCACGGCGGACGTTATATTTTTGCGAGTAATCATCCGCTTGGCGGAATGGACGGAGTGAGTTTGGCGTATTATATTGGCAATCAATACGATGGAAAAGTAAAAATTTATGCAAACGACATTTTGCTTTTCGTGCGCCCGCTCAACGATTTGTTTATCCCGATAAACAAAACGGGAATGGTCGGGCGAGGCAGCGCAAACGCGACAAATGATTTTTTTGATACCGACAACCACCTGATTACTTTTCCTGCGGGAAAATGTTCGCGCAAAATTGGCGGAAAAATTATTGACGATGAATGGAAAAAAAATGTAATTGCCAAAGCAGTTCAGTTTGAGCGGGATATTGTTCCTGTGTATTTTGAGGGAAGAAATTCCAATTTTTTCTACAATCTGGCAAATTTGCGCAAATTCTTGGGAATCAAAACAAATATTGAAATGCTTTACCTCGCCGACGAGTTTGCAAAGCAACGCGGCAAACATCATGCCATATATTTCGGCAAACCAATAAGTTACACCACTTTCGACAAATCGAAAACGCAGTTGCAGTGGGCGCAGTGGCTCAAAGAAAGGGTTTACGAAATCAATCCAAAAAGTTAATAAATGCAAAATTAGCACCTAAATTACTTAAATTTTCTTAAATCTTTGATTTTTTATACGAAAATGTGTTGTATAACATAAAATTATTGTATTTTTGCATCGTGTTTTTCATGGTATTAGATTTAAGGTTAAATTTAAGATTGGGTTGTCGGGATGACAACCTTTCTTTTTTTTGTAATGAGTTGTTAATTTCGCTACGGACCCTACAAACCTTGCAATACGAAAAAATCAAATTTTAAACCGCAAATTCACTAAATACATCATCGGAATAATGTTGTAATAACTTTCAGTAGAATAATAGTCGGTAATTTGATAATTTGCTATTTTTTTGTAATTCAATATATTATATGCTGTAAAATTAAATGTGATTTCAGGTTTTTTCAAAGTATAAGTAATTTCAGGATTTGCGAAAAAATAAAAATCACGATTTTTGCCAACAAAATACTCATTTACAGTGAATTTCAAGTCTAAACGTTTTGCAGGTTTGAAAAGAATTTGCTGAAAAAACGAATATGTAAAATTTTCAGAAGTTCCAATATTTTCGGTTTTATAAGCCGCATAATTCAACCGAGTACCAATAAAATAGTTAAAAGGCATAATATAAACCGATTTTATTACAAATTTTACAGAAGAAACAAAAGAATTATTCTTTCGTAACTCATTGGAATTTAATGAATTGTAATATTTCTGCTGATAAAAATTTCCATCAATTTGCAAACCGTGCCGAACAGGGTCGCAATAAGTTCTAAAACTTAATGTTCCAAAGTGCGTATTGATTTTCGGGCTGCGAACAGGCGTAGTTTTATTTAAAAATAAAGAAATATCGTTTTTGCTAGTAAATGCATTATAATCAATGGAATAAGAATATATTGCCAGCAAAAACGTTGAAATATTTTTTGAATAACTGTAATTTGCGCTCAATGTTGTACGCGAACTTAAAAGGTATTTTTCGGCGGCATTTTTATAATTGCGATAATCGCTGAAAAAGCCGATGTAATCTTCAGGCGTAAATTGTTTTTGATTGTAACTGCCCGATAATGAGAAACTGTTGTATTTTCCAATTCTTATGCTATATGATAGAGTTGGCGAAAACACAAAACGTTTATTTATTTGATTTTCAAGTGTTTGACTGTTTATTTTTTGAATTTCGCAGCCCACAATCGAACTGAATTGAATTGAAGAAATTCCTTTTGTGTAATTAAAATCAGCATTTGCAAAAACAAGAAAATCGGAAAAATTTACAAAAGCACTGTTGTTAAAATTCTGATAATCAGCGTTAACGTTAATGTTTTTACTGTTGAAATTTATTCCGCTTTGCAGTTTATAATAAATTTGTTTTGTTAATTTTTTATAATAATTTACAGAAAAATTGTATAATTCGTCTGCTGCGTTAGCATTTTGTTTGATGTTTAGCAAAGAAAAATCGGGCAAAATGGTGTTCATTTCCTGTTGTGTCTTGCCATGCAAAGTATTGATATTAAATATAATAACCGAACTGTCTTTAAGTACGACGGTAAAATCAATATTGTTTTTAAAATATTTAACTTTTCTGTTAATGTCATAATCAGCAACTTCGGGAATTTGCATCTGATTATTTGCAAATATATTTTCTGTATTATATTTTGTTTTGTAAGTTAGTGATATATTGTTTTTTATCTTATATTTTAGATTCAAATTTCCAAATAAAATTTGTGGTTTTCGTGTAAGCGCAGTAGAGTTTTCTATTGTTAAAGAATCTGAATAATCAGTTTTTGCATAATCGCTGTATGTTTCTTTCTTTTTGTCGAAAACGATTTGCCCTGTAAATTGAAAATTCTTGTTTTTTTGATAGCCAAAATGCAATGAATTGTAAAGCCGCTGACTTTCAACCGCTTTTATATCAGCATTTTGTTGATTTATATACGAAAATTCATTTGCAAAATTCGTTTTGTTATATTCTCTTAAGTCGCTGTAACCCAAAGCAGTACCATTAATTGCAGAGCCAATATTGTCAATTTTAAAAATATCGTAAAGTTTCAAAACTTTGCTAAACGAAAGTAAATTTGTTTCCAAATTATAGTGCGTGTCACCGTCTCCGCCAATTTCTATTTCGCCTGTTGGACGCGCAATTTTTAAATTATTTTTCAGACTTAAATTTAAAATTACTTTTTCGGAAAATTCTGCATCTTTCAGCAGTTCGTTTTCGTGATAATTTTCAATTGCCTGCACTGTTCCAACAAAATTTGCAGGAACATTTTGTGAGGCAATTTTATAATTTCTATCAAATAAATCGGCATTGTCGAGCGTAATTTTTTCAATATTTTTTCCCTTAAAAGAAATATCGCCATAGTCATTTACGCTAATTCCTGGTAATTTTTTGAGAATATCTTCAACTTTTCGTTCTGTGCCGTCAGAAAACGAAGATAAAAAATATTCAGTTGTATCGCCGCGCATTTGAATTGATTGCGATTTGACAACAACTTCATTTAACTGATTATCAAATTCTTGCAAAGTTACATCAAAAGGAAACGAAATTTTTTGCAAATCAAAAATCTGCTCCGCATAGCCCAAATGCCTAAAAATTATTTCATTTTCATTATGTTTTTCTGAAAATTTTAACGAATATGTACCATTTTTATCGGAAACGGAAAAAGCAAGGATTTTTTTGCTGACGGCGGTTTGCACAACAACATTTACTCCAACAATTCCATTTCCGTCTTTATCAAAAATTTTTCCTGATAAAACTGTTTGAGATAAAACTGTTTGAGCAATACAAAAAAGGAAAATTATTATTGACAGATATTTCACTCTAATAAACATTTGTCGTGGTCTGTTGTTGGCGGTATAGACACAGATATTTTGCTGGATTCGCTGTTCAGTGATAAAATTTCCCGCGTTAATTTTGCTTCTCCTTCTTTTTTCATTTCCCAATATTGCTCTTTGGTAAATGTTTTTAAAATTTGCGGTTTGGTTGGTGCGTTTTCTGTTTTTCTGAGCGAGAGCAATTCCAAAAATATTTTGCCGTCATCAGATTTGACGCTTACAATCAATCCGGGCAAGCCCCAAAAGCGGTCGGGTCCGCAACTAACAGGAATTTCGGGAGCAAACCACACTTGTACAGACACGCCGCACAAATCGGCAGTAGCCATAAGGCAGTGATAATCGCCAAAAGTTTTCGTACTGTCAGGTGAAATTGTCCAATCAAGCCTATTCATCGGGGCTTGGATTACATATCCTCCGAGTTGTTTCAGATATTCATTTGCCTGCAAAGAATGATACGAAAATAAAGTGTATTGTGGCGATTTTTGAGTTTTTAATTTTTCGGAAAATTCAAAGTCATCTGCAGAAACTGCTGCCCCGTTAATTGTTACTATTGCAGCAGAAGGGGTATGATATTCTTTATAAATCCATTCTGTTGCGTTAAAAATCAATGTTGCAGAATCGCAATCTTTAGACACAAAATCTTGATATTTTACAATATAATTTTGTGAAAACAAATTTAATATAACTCCTGCTGTGAATACTAAAATTATCATTAGTTTTTTCATAATTTGAAAATTTATTATTTGTTAAAAAAAA
>WRGS01000197.1 GCA_009787075.1 Paludibacter sp. | reverse complement strand
CATTAAGTAATTGAAACTACTTCCTGAAAAACGGCATAATTTTTTGATTGTTTTTTAATAAAAATTGTTATTTGAGAAAAATTTTTCTTTGTCTGTTTGTTATATTTTTTGTATTTTTGCAGCCAGAAATTTTAGTATAAAATAATAATTTTAATAACAAAAATAAAAAATGATTAAAGTAGGTATTAATGGCTTTGGACGCATCGGACGTATGGTTTTCCGCGCGGCTGTGTACAATTTCGACAATATTGAAGTTGTCGGCATAAACGACTTGTTAGACCCCGCATATTTGGCTTATATGCTTAAATATGATTCTGTTCACGGCGCATTCAAAGGCGATGTTGCTGTTGAAGGCGACACAATGATTGTCAATGGCAAACGCATTCGTTTGACAGCAGAAAAAGACCCTGCAAACTTAAAATGGAATGAAGTGGGCGCAGAAGTTGTTATTGAATCAACAGGATTTTTCCTGACAAAAGAAACTGCCAATGCACATATTCAAGCAGGCGCGAAAAAAGTTATTATGTCGGCTCCGTCGAAAGACGATACTCCAATGTTTGTTTTTGGTGTAAATAGCGACAAATACGCAGGCGAAGAAATTATTTCAAATGCTTCTTGTACAACCAATTGCCTTGCTCCGCTTGCAAAAGTTATTCACGAAAAATTTGGAATTGCTAAAGGCTTGATGACCACAGTTCATGCTGCAACTGCTACACAAAAAACCGTTGACGGACCTTCATCAAAAGATTGGCGCGGCGGACGCGGAATTTTGGAAAATATTATTCCTTCTTCCACAGGTGCAGCAAAAGCCGTAGGTAAAGTTCTTCCCGCGCTCAACGGCAAACTTACAGGTATGGCAATGCGCGTTCCAACTTCTGACGTTTCGGTTGTTGATATGACTGTTGTACTTGAAAAAGCCGCTACAATGGACGAAATCAACGCTGCAATGAGAGCCGCCGCCGAAGGTGAAATGAAAGGAATCCTCGGTTATACCGAAGATGCTGTTGTTTCAACAGATTTTCGCGGTTGCGCTCTAACGTCAATTTACGATGCCAAAGCAGGTATCGGACTTGACGGCAACTTTGTAAAACTCATTTCGTGGTACGACAACGAATGGGGCTATTCAAACAAAATGCTTGAAATGGTACGCGTTGTTGCAAGCAAATAAAAAAATAATTGGTTGATTGATTATTGATTAAATTATTAATTGTATTTCATAAATAAAAATCCGCTACGAAGTGATTTCGTGGCGGATTTTGTTTTTATAAATTTTTAAATATTTCTATCCACATTTTGCGTAACCGCAATTTTTGCATGTAAGACAGCCCTCTTGATAAACAAGTGTTTTTTGTCCACACTCAGGGCACGACCGTTCAGCAAGTTCTGTTCCATCAGGAATGTATTTTTTCAAAGCGCGTTCTACACCAACTTTCCAAGTATTAATGCTTTCGGAGTTAAATTGTAGAGAACCAATTAGTTTTACAACCTGATCAATAGGCATTCCATAGCGCAACACGCCCGAAATCAATTTTGCATAATTCCAAAATTCAGGGTCAAATTTATACGATAGACCTTCAACAGTAGTTTTAAAACCGCGTTTGTTAGTAAATTGGAAGTCGTATCGTTTGTCATTTTCATCAACAATTTTAACAATTTTTCCTTTATCTACTGTTTTTGGCAGCAAAATTCCTTCATCATCATCTGCAATTCCTGTAAAAATTTCGTAAGGGCGACCTTCGTACAAACCTACAAAAGCAATCCATTTGTCTTTTGCATTTTGAAAACGCACAACATCGCAATCCAATTCTTTTGGGCGCGTAAGTTGCTTTGGCTCAATGCAAAAACAGTTGCCTTTTTCAGAAGATTTTTCGTTCGATTCGTCCTGTTGTATCAAAACTCCTGCACGCGAGCCATCGCGATAAACCGTAATTCCTTTACAACCTGCACGCCACGCCTCTTCGTAAAGTTTTCCTACAAGTTCTTCGCTTGCATCATTGGGCAAATTAATTGTTACAGAAATTGAATGGTCGACCCATTTTTGAATCCTTCCCTGCATTTGCACTTTTTTCAACCAATCGACATCGTTGGCAGTTGCTTTATAATAAGGTGATTTTGAAATTAATTCGTCAATTTCTTCTTTGGAATATTTTTTTGTAACATCATAGCCGTTGGCAAGCATCCACGTAACAAATTTATGATGAAAAACAGTATATTCTTCAAACGAATCGCCGCTTTCGTCTTCAAAATCAATACGCACGCCTTTATCATTCGGATTTACTTTGCGTCTTCTTGTATAAACAGGCAAAAAAACAGGCTCAATTCCGCTTGTAGTTTGCGTCATAATGCTTACAGTGCCTGTTGGGGCAATTGTCAGGCAGGCAATATTCCGCCGACCATATTTTGTCATTTCATTGTAAAGTTCTGGGTCGGCATTTTTTAAACGGTTAATATAAGGATTTTCCTTTTCGCGTTCGGCATCGTAAATTTCAAACGCTCCGCGCTCTTTTGCCATATTTACAGAAGAGCGATAAGCAGCCAAAGCGAGTATTTTATGAACATTTTCCGAAAAATCTGTTGCCTCGTCAGTGCCGTAACGCAAACCCAAAGCGGCAAGCATATCGCCTTCGCCTGTTGTTCCAACGCCTGTACGCCGACCTTGCAGCGTTTTGGTGCGGATTTTTTCCCAAAGATGATATTCGGTATCTTTAATTTCGTCGTCTTCGGGGTCGGAATTTATTTTGGCAACAATTTTATCAATTTTTTCCATTTCCAAATCAATAATATCGTCCATAATGCGTTGGGCAATGGCAACATGCTGTTTGAAAAGGTCAAAATCAAATTCGGCAAATTCAGTAAATGGATTTTTTACATAAGAATATAAATTTATTGCCAAAAGGCGGCAACTGTCGTATGGACAAAGCGGAATTTCGCCGCAAGGATTGGTAGAAACCGTGCGAAATCCCAAATCGGCATAACAATCGGGCACGGATTCACGTATAATTGTATCCCAAAATAGCACGCCCGGCTCGGCAGATTTCCACGCATTGTGAATAATTTTATCCCATAAAGTTTTTGCATCAATTATTTTTGACTTGTATTTTTCAAAGTTTGGATTATCAACAGGATAACATTGAGTAAAAGGTTCTCCGTCTATTGCCGCCTGCATAAACGAGTCGGTAATTTTTACGGAAACATTTGCGCCTGTAACCTTTCCTGCTTCCATTTTTGCGTCTATAAAACTTTCAGAATCAGGATGTTTGATAGAAACCGACAACATCAGCGCGCCGCGTCGTCCGTCCTGCGCCACCTCGCGCGTGGAGTTGGAATAACGTTCCATAAACGGCACAATACCTGTGGAAGTCAGCGCGGAGTTTTTTACGTGCGAACCCTTTGGGCGAATGTGCGAAAGGTCGTGCCCTACGCCGCCGCGCCGTTTCATTAATTGTACTTGTTCCTCGTCAATTTTGATAATTGCACCGTAAGAATCCGAACTGCCGTCAACTCCAATAACAAAGCAATTTGAGAGTGATGCAATCTGAAACTCGTTGCCAATTCCTGTCATTGGGCTGCCTTGCGGAACGATGTACTTAAAATTGCGAAACAACTCAAAAAGTTCGCTTTCCGACATCGGATTTGGATATTTTTGCTCAATTCGAGCAATTTCACCCGCAAGCCTATGATGCATATCATCTGGTGTAAGTTCGTAAATATTACCTTTTGAATCTTTCAACGCATATTTTGTTGTCCAAACTCGGCTTGCAAGTTCATCGCCCTGAAAAAATTTTAACGATGCACTTTCAGCTTCTTCCTGCGAATAAATTTTTCTTTCTTCTTTTCCTATAAACAATTCCATTATAAAAATTTTGTTGTAGAAATTTATTGGTTTATGTTATTAAAAACGGCTGCAAAATTACACAAAATATTTTAATTGTTATAGTTTTTTTGAAAATTTAATTTTAAAAAAAATAATAAAAGTTTTCCAAAATAAATTTTACTTGTTTGATTTACAATTATTTGTATTTTTTAAAAATGAAAAAAATTGTTGAAAAAAAAATTATGCTGCAAACATAGCATAACAAAAAAATAATTCGCTAATTTATCAGCATTTTTATTTAGAATATTGTATATCAATTTTTTAAGGGAAATTTTACATTTCTGCTTTCAAAAATTTTCCTGTAATGCTATTGGGATTAACGGAAATTTCGCGGGGCGTTCCTGTGGCGATAATCTGTCCGCCTGTCCGTCCGCCTTCGGGTCCCATATCTATCACATAATCAGAAACTTTAATAACATCAAGATTGTGTTCGATAATAATTACCGTATTTCCCTTATCAACAAGTTTGTTCAAAACTCCGAGCAACACTCGGATATCTTCAAAATGCAGCCCCGTTGTAGGCTCGTCAAGAATGTAAATTGTTTTTCCCGTATCGCGTTTTGAAAGTTCGGTAGCCAACTTTACGCGCTGACTTTCGCCGCCTGAAAGCGTAGTGCTGCTCTGCCCAAGTTTGATATAGCCGAGTCCGACATCTTGCAGAGTTTTTATTTTATTTAAAATAGACTGCTGATTTTCAAAAAATTCCACTGCATTATTAATTGTCATATCAAGTACATCGGCAATGGATTTTCCCTTAAAACGCACTTCGAGCGTTTCACGATTGTAACGTTTGCCGCCGCACGCCTGACAAGGCACATAAACATCGGGCAAAAAATTCATTTCAATGGTTTTGTAGCCGTTGCCGCTGCATACTTCACAACGTCCGCCTGTAATATTAAACGAAAATCTGCCTGCTTTGTAGCCACGAATTTTTGCTTCGGGTAAAGTTGTAAAAAGATTTCTAATTTCCTGAAACACACCTACATAAGTAGCAGGATTTGAGCGCGGCGTGCGTCCAATCGGGGCTTGATTGACTTCTATAACTTTATCCACATTTTCCAAGCCGATAAGTTCGCTATATGGCAAAGGGTCTTGCAGCGAGCGGTAAAAGCGTTGCGAAAGAATTGGTTGCAGCGTATCGGTTATCAAAGTCGATTTTCCACTACCAGAAACTCCGCAAACACAAATCATAGTTCCAAGTGGAAATTCTACATCAATATTTTTCAAATTATTTCCGCACGCACCTTTGAGAATCAACGATTTACCATTTCCTGTGCGCACTTTGGCAGGAATTTCAATTTTCTTTTTTCCATTCAAATAATCGGCGGTAAGCGTATCTGTTTCAATCAATTGCGCGGGCGTTCCTGCAAACATAACTTCACCGCCTTTTCGTCCTGCAAACGGACCTAAATCAATCACATAATCGGCTGCGAGCATCATTTCCTTATCGTGTTCAACAACGATAACAGAATTTCCAACATCGCGCAAATTTTTCAATGAATCAATAAGCCGCTGATTATCACGCTGATGCAATCCGATGCTTGGTTCGTCGAGAATATAAAGCACATTTACAAGTTGCGAGCCGATGTGCGTTGCAAGGCGTATGCGCTGACTTTCGCCGCCCGAAAGCGACTGCGAACTGCGCGAAAGCGACAAATAACTCAACCCGACATTGAGCAAAAACTGTAAGCGCATTAAAATTTCTTTCAAAATTTCAGTTGCGATAATACGCTGTTTTTCGGTCATCTGCTGGTCTGATTTTTGCAACCAATCGAACAGTTCCGACAAATCCATTGCCGCTAATTCGGCAATATTTTTATCATTTATTTTGAAAAACAAACTTTCTTTCCTTAGCCGCGCACCATTGCATTCGGGGCAAACCGATGTTTTTGAAAATTGATTTGCCCATTTTTGCTCGCTTGCCGAAGCGGCGTTATCTTGCTGAATTTCAATATATTTCAAAATTCCTTCATAATCAAGAAAATAATTGGAATTACCCAGAGCGGTATTTTTAATATTCAGCCGCTCGTTTGTTCCGTTCATAATTTCATCAATGGCTTCTTCGGGCAACTCGCTGAATGCCTGCTTAATATCCGCTTCATATTTTGCCAAAATCGCTTCAATTTGCCAAAAAATTGTTGAATTTTTATGTTTTCCCAAAGGAAAAATCGCGCCATCATAAATTGATTTATTTTTATCAGGTACAATTTTATCCATATCTATTTGATTTATAAAGCCCAAACCTTTGCATTTGTGGCACGCGCCCTGCGGCGAATTGAAAGAAAAATGATGCGGTGCAGGCTCTTCATAAGAAATGCCAGTTGTGGGACACATTAACATTCGAGAAAAATAACGCACGCTGTTTTCGTCGGCGCGGACTTGCTGTGCATTTTTTTCTGTATTTTTGTGTAAAATCATTACAATTCCATTGCCTTGATTCATAGATTTTTGCATTGATTCATACAAACGTTTTCTGTCTTTTTCCCCAACTTGCAGGCGGTCAATCACAACTTCAATATTATGAACTTTATAGCGGTCGAGGCGCATTCCTGCCTTGATTTCCTGAATTTCTCCATCGATGCGCACGTGCAAATAACCTTTTTTGCGGATTTGCTCAAAAAGTTCTCTGTAATGTCCTTTCCGCGCTTTTACAAGCGGCGCGAGCAATTGGATTTTTTGTCCGTTATATTCTTTTAAAATAATATCAACAATCTGTTCTTCGGTATATTTTACCATTTTTTCGCCTGTGATATACGAATAGGCAATGCCCGCACGGGCAAACAAAAGCCGCAGAAAATCATATATTTCCGTTGTCGTTCCAACGGTTGAACGCGGATTTTTATTTGTGGTTTTTTGTTCAATGGAAATCACAGGACTTAAACCCGTAATTTCATCAACATTTGGACGTTCAAGGTTGCCCAAAAACGAGCGTGCATACGCCGAAAATGTTTCAATGTAACGGCGTTGTCCTTCGGCGTAAATGGTGTCGAAAGCCAAAGACGATTTTCCGCTGCCGCTCAAGCCGGTTATCACCGTTAGCGCATTACGCGGCACAACGGCGTTAATATTTTTCAAATTATGCTCTCGCGCACCTGTAACGTCAATTCTTTCAGTAGTTTGCGGCGGGAAAATATGTTTTTTCTTTGTTTCCAAAACTGTTAATTTTTCAAAATTATTAAAGGCTTAATCAAACAACCGTTCGCTTTGACAAATTAATTTTCATTCGTGCTGCTAATTCGATAGTGCGCAGTTGGTCTTTGTAAAAATTGTTCGCGTTAAGTTTTTCAACAGGCAAAGCCGCATCAGAATTTCCGTCCCAGCGGCGGCAGAGATAAATAGGCTCGTAAATTCGCCCGATTTTATGCTCGCGGCTCAGGCGCAATCCGATTGCATAATCTTCTCCGTAACTTGTGTTTGGCAATCCGCCTGCTGCGCGTAAAATTGGCGTATAAAAACATCGTGGCGCACCCAAACCGTTGATTCTCAAAGCGTTGTTTTGTCCGTTTTCTGCTGTCCATTCGCGGTGGTCGATAATTCCGGGAGGAATTGTTTTTAAAGAAAAATCAACCATTTGATATGAGCCGACAAGCATTGCGCAATTTTGTGTAACAAATTCATTTACAATAAATTGTAAAATATTTTCATCTGAATACAAATCGTCGCTGTCCAATTGCGCACAAAAACGTCCGCAATTTTCTGAAAAAATCGCCTCGTTCCAGCAACCGCCAATTCCCAAATCCTTTCTTTGCGGAATGATTTGAATAACTTTTTGCGGATATTTTTTTACAAAATCATCAATAATTTCACCTGTTTTATCTGTTGAAAAATTATTGATAATCAAAATATTAAATGCAAAATTTGTTTTTTGTTTTAAAGCGGAATTTATCGCATCGGCAACGGTTTTTTCGCGGTTTCGTACTGGGATAATTACCGAAATTTCTACAGGAAAATTTTCAGTTTTTTCAAAAACCGTATCTTGCAAATTCGGTTCAAGAAGTGCGCCAATCGCCTTTAAATGCGCTGTGCATGCGTGTTCCATTTCAATTTGCACTTCACGGTTTCGCGGATTTACATAATCGAACTGTTTTTCGCCACTGAGGCGAGAGTCAGATTCGTTTTCTGTGTAAAGTAATTCGCTGATATGAAACAATTTATGCGTTTGCGAAAGTTTCAGCCGCAAATCGTAAAGTCCTGCAAAACGGTAATTTTCCGTCATTTTTGCAGCAGCGTTTTTCAAAGCCGCCGTGTTGAAGAACAGCAATGAGCCAAAATCAAAATCATCGCGCAAACTGCCTGATTGATAATCAATTACAGGATTCGGGAATGATTTTCCGTTTTTTATTTTAATATAATCGGAAAAAACAAGTCCTGCGCTGGTATCATCTGCTATTTGAGCAAAACGATGTAATGCATTTTGTCCAAGCAAAATATCTGATTTTAAGCATATTACAGTATATTTTGCCGCTGCTTTTTCGGCAATTTGCCGAATTGTTTGAGAACTTTCGTTTGGTAAAATATTGTAAATTTCGGTGTTATTATTTAGCATTTTATAAAATTTTTTCTTAAAAAAATATGATTTTCAAAATTTCCATCTTGCCTGAATTTTTATATCGGTTTTGCGGTTTCCATCAATTTTATCGCGCCCTGAGCCTATTGAGGCGCGGTCGTCTGAATAAACAGTTTGCGCAAATTTGAACCACATAGAAAGATTTTCGTTAAATTTATAATTCAAATTGACAAAAAATCTCGCCCCCAAACCATACATCATAGGAATAGAAAAAGCGTAAAGAATGTCTTTTTCGTAAGCATAAAGCCGATTTTCATAATTTTTAGCATCAAAAAAACGAAAACTCGCATTGATTTTCAACGGCGCTTTTTTAAAAGCATAATTAATATCTTGTAAAGCCATAACTCCATAAGTTATAGTATTTTGCGCAATTTGTGCAATATTTCCGTCAAGTTGAGTTTTCAGTTGAAATCCGCCGAGAGAAACATTTAAAGTGTAACGCAACTGCCATTTTTGGTTTGCTGTTATTTGTTTAATATTCAAATTGTTATCCGTATAATTTTTAAAAATATTTTTGTATCTGAATTTCCACGACATATTTGTTCGCCGTGAATACGCAAAATCGGTTTGCAGCAGAAAATCAACACCATACGAAGGATAATCTGTACCAAAACGCGGAGCGGGAAAACGAAAATTGTCGGCATAAGCAGAAACTTTCCAACGGCGGTACGGACGAATTACGGTGCCGAAATAAAAACCGTTTTCATTTGTAATTTTTGAATTTTCGCCAAAACCATTTGCAAAAAACGCATTATAACGCGGCGAATAATTACGATATAAAATAACAAAATCCACAGTGGAAATCGGCGAAAATGAAAGTGAATTTATTGTTGCCGTTGCAAATTGTGAATTTATTGCCGTTTCTCCAAAGAAATTGAAATTTCGCCAAACTCCGCGATAATGCATACTGGCGTTAAACTGATTTTTCCCCGAAAAAGCGAAAATGTTTGCAACCGTATTATTTGGAATAACCGCAATATTGTAATTAATTCCGATTGCCGTAATTCCAACTTGCAAATAATTGGTTGTAAGCGTTATATCTCCGCCTGCAACTTTTTGCAAAACGGTATTTTGTTTGTTCTTTTCGGTAAAAAGCCGATGGTATCCGCTTTGGTTAAACGAACTGACAAAACCGCCTGCTGTATCAGCATCAAGTTTGCACATTGAACCAAAAGCGGTAATTTCCAGATTTTTAATGCGGATTGTCGCTCCAGCGCCGCGCAAAAAATTGTATTCGGCAGTTGAAGTATAGCGTTTCAACCCTGCTCCGCGCGGCTGTACATTGAGAACATAAGCCGATTTTCCCATAGAAAAATTTTGCCTGATAACCAAACCCATTCCAAAACCCGCACGAAAATCACCTGCAACAATGGTTTTGAAAATTCCAAAATTATTTAATTGCGCCGAAACGGAAAAAAAATCATAACCGCGTCCATATTTATTAAAAAGCGGCTCGCCCGCATCTTTTTCCGCCTGAAAACCAAATAAAATTCTATCTTTAAAAGCGAATTTATATTTTATCGAAGAGTAAAACGGCTCGCCGAGATAATTATTATTTGCAATTGTATCTGGTTGATTTTCAGGCGTGATAAAACCTTTTCGCTTTTCGAGAGTTTGGTCGTAGCGCAAAAGAAGTTCATTTTTGCTGCGCGTAAAAATTTCGCGAAAATAAATTTTATCACGCTGATTTTTCCCACCTTCGCCCACAAAAACAAAAGGCAACATTCGCCGAATGTCTGTCATATCAAGTCCGTTAATGAGTTGCAATTCATAAATTGTGTTAAAATCGCCATAAAGATAGCGGAATTCTAAAATATTTTGAACTTGATTTTCGGATAGAAAAGGTAAATTTTCCAATTGTTCGCGCGTTGCAATATTCAGATTTACAGGATTTTGTGATGCAGCAATAAGCATTTCGTAAAATGATTCAAAGTCAATTTCCGTTTCCTGTTCTTCTGCATACTGTTCAAAAATTTCGCCAATAAGTTGCTCAATCCCAGCCTGATTTTCTTCCTGCCCAAAAGCAAATAAAATCACGCATAACAAACCGAATATGAGCAATATACAACGTTTCACAGGAAGTTTTTTTATTTTGTTTTTAAAAAATAAAGAAAAATTTGTTTACAAAATTAAATGCTGTTTTTCAACATTTCTTCATATTTTGGCAAACTTTCTTCAAATTTTAAAATAGTTTTTTGCATTCCGTTGTAACTTTCGCCGCCCGAAGCATTTAGATGACCGCCGCCGCGAAACACCTCGCGTGCGTATGTATTGCAGGCAAAATTGCCTTGTGAGCGGAACGAAAGTTTGATTTTATCGCTTTCTTCACGCATAAAAACGGCAAAAATAATTCCCTCAATACTCAAAGGCAAATTTACAAGCCCTTCGGCATCGCCAGTAGTATAGTTAAATTGCTCTAACTCTTTGCGTGTGAGCGTAATAAGCGCCGTATTATATTTCGGATAAACTTTCATTTTGCGGTACAGTGCGTATCCTGTAAGCCGCATTCTGTTTTCAGAATAATTATTATAAACTTTGCGGTAAATATCGTCCTTATCAATGCCAATATTGAGTAACTCGCTGATAATGTTGTAAATATCTTTGCTGTTCGAGTTGTACGAAAATCCGCCTGTGTCAGTCATCATTCCTGTATAAATACATTCGGCGCAAGCGAGGTTAATATCCGCAAAACAGCCCATTTGGCAAATTAAATGAAAGACAAGTTCGCTTGTAGAAGATATTTCGGGGTATGAAACGATAATTTTTGCAAATTCGTCAGGGTAAATATGATGGTCAATCATAATTTTTTGAGCGGGAGAATCAATCAC
>WRGS01000196.1 GCA_009787075.1 Paludibacter sp. | reverse complement strand
GGCACTGCAAAGATAGCGCTTTTGCTACTAATACCAAATATTTTTAAATTTTTAAGAAAAAAAGATTTAACCCAAAAAATTCAAAATATTTTGATATTGTTTTTTTTATTATTTTTGTCATCGAAAACAACGAGTTTTCATATTCTGAAAGGTTGCAAATTGTTATAATTTTTTATAAAAAATGTAATTTTGTACAAATCTTTGATTTAAAAATTTTGAATAAATAAAATAAATGCAGGAAAATTTTGATATACGCAGCAACAGAATCACCGAGCGCGAGCGCGAATTTGAAAACGCGCTGCGTCCGCTTTCGTTTGACGATTTTAGCGGGCAGGAAAAAATTGTGGAAAACCTGCGCATATTTACTCAGGCAGCGCGTATGCGCGGCGAATCGCTCGATCATGTTTTGCTGCACGGACCACCAGGACTTGGCAAAACCACGCTCTCGAACATTATTGCCAACGAACTGAATGTAAGTTTTAAAATCACATCAGGTCCTGTTTTAGATAAACCGGGCGACCTTGCAGGATTGCTCACAAGTTTGGAAACAAATGACGTGCTGTTTATTGACGAAATTCACCGATTAAGTCCAATTGTTGAAGAATATCTTTATTCGGCAATGGAAGATTATCGTATTGATATTATGATAGATAAAGGTCCGAGTGCGCGTTCCATTCAACTTGACCTTAATCCTTTCACTCTCATTGGTGCGACAACCCGCAGCGGCTTGCTGACTTCACCGCTTAGAGCGCGTTTTGGAATTAATTGTCATTTTGAATATTATGATAATAAGATAATTAAACAAATTATTATGCGTTCAGCGCGGCTGCTTTATGTAAATTGCAGCGACGAAGCATCTACCGAAATTGCAGGACGAAGTCGCGGAACGCCGCGTATTGCAAACGCGCTTTTGCGCCGCGTGCGCGATTTTGCTCAGGTCAAAGGCAATGGCGCAATTGACCTCGAAATTGCGAAATACGCACTTGAAGCATTGAATATCGACCGTTACGGACTTGATGAAATTGACAATAAAATTTTAACTACAATTATTGACAAATTCAGCGGCGGACCCGTCGGACTGACAACCATTGCCACCGCACTTGGCGAAGATGCAGGAACATTGGAAGAGGTTTATGAACCATTTTTAATAAAAGAAGGTTTCCTAAAACGCACCCCGCGCGGACGTGAAGTTACCGAATTGGCATACAAGCATTTAGGAAAAATCAGATTTGGAAAAAACGTGGAGGAATTATTTTAAATTACTCATTCGCCTGCAACAATTTTAGCATATGACTGTTAAATTTTTGGCGTTTTCCTCCCAACACGTTGAAAAATTTTTCATCAGCGGCAAATATTTTTACAAAAACGCTTTGCATCAATTCCTGCCCTTTATCCGTTATAAAAGTACATTTTGCACGCGCATCGGCTGCAGAAGTTTTGCGGCATACATAGCCTTTATATTCCAAATCTTTAAGTGTCAGCGAAATAGCCATCGGATTTATTTTTGTGTGTTGCGATAGCACAATCTGCGTAACTTCTTTTTGTCCGTGCAAAATAAGCCAATGAACGCTCGCCAAAACAGCGTACTGCAAATGTGAAATGTCATAATGTTTTTTTAACGCTCTTTCATGAGCTTCTTCCCATAATTTTGAGACTCTCAACATTAAAAAGCCAGAATCTTCATCTAAATTATCAGTGATAAACAGAGATATGTTTTTTTTCATATTAAGATAATTTTTTATTATGAAATATTTAAACGTTTTGTATTGTTCTGCATTATATTGAATTTGCAAATGCTACATTATAATATTATTTTATTCCGCCAATAACTTCTCTTGCTGTTTGTTCCAAAATATCTGTTATTTTATCATCGATAACGCCACTTTTAAGAACATCAAGGACATCTGTTTTGTGTTTTAAAGAAAGTATACTTAAAAATTCTTTTTCAAAATGCGACACTTTTTCCAAAGGCAAATTATTGAGCAAACCGTGCGTTCCGCAATATAGAACAGCAATTTGCTGTTCCACAGGCATTGGTTGATGCAGCGGTTGAACAAGCAGTTTGGAATTTTTACGCCCTTTGTCGATAGTTGCCGCAGTTACAGGGTCCATATCGCTGCCAAATTGCGTAAATGCTTCCAATTCTCGATATTGCGCCTGATCTATTTTTAACGTTCCAGCAACTTTTTTCATTGCCTTAATCTGCGCCGAGCCTCCCACGCGCGAAACCGATATTCCCACATCAATTGCAGGACGATTGCCCTGATTGAAAAGATTTGTATCAAGGAAAATCTGCCCGTCTGTAATCGAAATAACATTTGTAGGAATATACGCCGACACATCGCCTGCTTGCGTTTCAATAATCGGCAAAGCCGTGAGCGAACCGCCGCCTTTAACTTTTCCTTTTAATGAAGCAGGCATATCATTCATACGCTCGGCTATTTCCTGACGTTTTATAATTTTCGCTGCGCGTTCCAAAAGACGTGAATGAAGATAAAAAATATCGCCCGGATATGCTTCGCGTCCAGACGGACGCCGCAAAATCAATGACACTTCGCGGTAAGCAACCGCCTGTTTTGATAAATCGTCGTACACTACAAGCGCGTGGCGACCTGTATCGCGGAAATATTCACCTATCGCTGCACCTGCAAAAGGCGCAAAATATTGCATTGCAGCAGGGTCGGAAGCGGTTGCCATAACGACAATTGTATAATCCATAGCATTATGTTCTTTCAAAGTATTAACAATTGAGGCAACTGTGGAGCCTTTTTGCCCAGTGGAAACATAAATGCAATAAACAGGATTTCCAGCCTGATAATTATCTCGTTGATTGATAATTGTGTCGATAGCAATGGTAGTTTTGCCTGTTTGACGGTCGCCAATAATCAGTTCGCGCTGTCCGCGTCCGATTGGAATCATTGCATCAATGGCTTTTAAGCCCGTTTGCAGCGGTTCATTAACAGGCTGACGGAAAATAACGCCCGGCGCTTTACGTTCGAGCGGCATTTCAATGCGCTCTCCGCCAATTGCCCCGCCGCCGTCGAGTGGTTCGCCAAGCGGATTAATCACGCGCCCAAGCATTTGCTCACTCACTGAGATATTAACTACTTCTCGCGTGCGTTTGACAGTAAAACCCTCTTTTATTTCGCTTGATGTACCAAGCAACACTGCACCAACGTTGTCTTCTTCGAGGTTCATAACGATGGCTTTCATACCGTTTTCAAATTCAAGCAATTCGTTTGCCTCGGCATTATTCAGCCCGTAAATGCGTACAACGCCATCGCCTACTTCAAGCACTGTGCCTGTTTCATCGTATTGAATGTTTGTATTCATTCCTGCGAGTTGCCTCAAAAGCACTTCTGATACTTCGCTGACTTTTATTTTTTCTGCCATAAATTTTTATTTACTGTTTTTAATTTAACGCTATAAATTAGAGTTTTACACTTTATTCTTTTTTGATTGCGTTTAAAAATTTCGTTATGCATTTCTCTTAAAATATTCAGTAAAATAATTCAAACTCAATTCGTTATAATTATTTTTGCGTCTTTCTCCAATATTTATTATTTCGCGAAACGCCTGCGCTATATTTTGCGTTCTCATAAGTGCAAAAAGTTCTTTCACCTCATCAAGCGTGCCGTAATTGAGAATTGTTTCCACCAAAAACGCTGACGAAATATCGTGCAGTTTATCTTTTGGCACGTACCAAAAAAGCGATTGATAACGGTCAATATATTGCTTCAAGTCTTCGGTCATTGAATTTGCAAAAGTACAATTTTTTTATGGAATAACAACATTTCTTTTTCGCTTTTTACAAAAATTGTATTACTTTTGTAGCAGAATTTATATTTAATTAAAAAAATGAAAATATCTGCAAATAAATTAGTATCAGTTGATTATGAACTTTACGTTGATGGCGAAAACGGCGAGGCAGAACTTGTGGAAAAAACTACTGCTGAGCGTCCTTTGAATTTTATTTTTGGCGCAGCAATGATGCTGCCGAAGTTTGAACAAAACCTTTATGGATTGTCAAAAGGAGATAATTTTGAATTTTCACTTGCAGCAGAAGATGCTTATGGTGATTATATTGATGAAAATGTAATTGAATTGGAACGTTCTGTTTTTGAAATTGACGGCAAATTTGACGAAAAAGTGATTTTTTCGGGCAATGTTATTACCTTGAACGATGGTGAAGGCACGCGCTTTCAGGCAGAAATTGTGAACGTTAGCCCGACTCACGTTACTGTTGATTTGAATCATCCGCTTGCCGGCGAAACGCTGCATTTTAAAGGACAAATCCGCGAAGTGCGCGACCCGAGCGAAGAAGAAGTTAGTGCGCTTTTGGGCAATAGTTGCGGTTGCGGCTGCGACGAATGCGGCGAAGACTGTGCAAGTTGTTGAGTATGAATGCCTTTGGAACTAATTTTCGTTTTACTTCTTTTGGAGAGTCGCACGGAGCGGTTATAGGAGGCGTTATTGATGGTTGTCTGTCGGCTGTGGTTGTGGATTTTGATTTTTTACAAAATGAAATGAAACGCCGCCGCACCGCACAGTCGGAATTTGCCTCGCAACGTACTGAAAGCGACGAAGTTATTTTCCTTTCAGGAATTTTTGAGGGCAAAACCACAGGCGCGCCTATTGCTTTTATTATTGAAAACGAAAATGCGCGAAGTGTTGATTATGAAAATTTTAAAAATATTTTTCGTCCTTCGCACGCCGATTTTACCTACTTTAAAAAATATGGAATTCGAGATTTTCGTGGCGGTGGACGCAGTTCTGCCCGTGAAACCGCTGCGCGAGTTGTTGCAGGCGCATTTGCCAAAATGATTTTGCGAGAAAAAGGAATTTATATTAACGCATTTACTTCACAAATAGGCAGTTACAAAATTTCCGTTCCAATAGAAGAAATTGATTTTTCTACAATTGAAAAATCTCCTGTTCGTTGTCCGCAGGCAGATTTGGCAGATGAAATGCTGGATTTCTTAAAAAAAATAAAAGAACAGGGCGACAGCATCGGTGGAACAGTAACTTGCGTTGTATCAGGACTTTGTGCAGGAATCGGCGAACCGATTTTTGACAAATTACAGGCGCGGCTTGCAGCGGCAATGTTAAGTATTCCTGCTGTTCACGGTTTTGATTATGGTATTGGTTTTGAAGGTGTTACACAAACAGGCTCGGAGCAAAACGATATTTTTATTTCAAAAAATGGAAAAATACTTACAGCAACCAACAATTCGGGCGGAATTCAGGGCGGAATTTCAAATGGAATGCCTGTTTATTTTCGTGTGCTGTTCAAACCTGCAAGTTCCATTGGACAAAGGCAACAAACTGTTGATATTCAAGGTAATGCAACCGAAATCAAAATTGACGGCAGACATGATGTTTGCCTTGTGCCGCGTGCTGTGCCTGTTGTTGAGGCAATGACTGCAATAACGCTCGCAGATTTTATTTTGGCAAAAATTTGATTTTGTTTAATAAAATTCTATTGTTTGGCTTACAATGCAGCAGAATTTAGAATAAGCATTTAAAATGCGAAAAAAGAAAATAAAAAGAGTATGATAAAATTGAGTTATAAATTCTTATACTCAAAATATTCCGCATAGCAAATTTGACGTAACGGGGGCGGTTGCTTAAATCTGTAAAAATCTGATTTAAACTGTGTCATCGTGTGCTAAAAAGCAATGAAATTAAAAATTAAGATTTTTCTTAAATTTTAACAAAAAAAATAAATTTTAATTTTCAACTTTCAATAAAAAATTCTATCTTTGCATTTATGAAAGACATACTGAAAGATTTAAACCGTATGATAGGTAATACCCCAATGATAGGCGTTCATTACCAATACAATGGGAAAAAGGGAGTTGTATATGCTAAATGTGAATATTACAACTTTTCGGGCAGTATCAAAGACCGAATGGCGTTGTCTATCCTGTCGGAAGCGTACAAAAACGGCACAATAAATCCTGATTCGGTTATTGTAGAGGTTACAAGCGGAAACGCAGGTATCGCCTTTACCGCATTGGGCAGAATGTTAGGACATAAAATCCGCATCATTATGCCCGATTGGGTGAGTGAAGAACGTAAATTGCTTTTAAAAAATTTTGGTGCAGAACTTGTTCTTGTATCCAAAGAGGAAGGCGGTTTTGTGAGAAGTATTGAACTTTCGCGGGAAATGGCTGCTGCAGATGCAAAAATATTTTTACCATGCCAGTTTGCTAATGTAAACAATGTCAAAGCTCACGAAGAGAATACAGGCGTTGAAATTATTCGACAATTGGAGAAAGAAGGCTTGTCGCCCGATGTATTTGTTGCAGGAGTAGGCACAGGTGGTACGGTTGTGGGGGTTGGAAAGGCAATCCGCAAAGTGAATAAAAATGCAAAGATTCACCCATTGGAACCGACAGAAAGTCCTGTTTTAACTGTCGGACATAAAGTAGGCTGTCATAGAATACAGGGACTTTCCGATGAGTTTATTCCTGAAATTATAAGCACAAGTACGTTGGACGAAATAGTTCAAGTCTCGGATGGAGATGCTATTTTGATGACGCAGAAATTAGCCTATAATTTTGGTTTGGCGGTTGGAATTTCTTCGGGTGCAAATTTACTTGGCGCTATTCTGTTACAGGAAAAATATGGTTACGATGCGGTTGTTGCTACTGTTTTTGCCGATTGTAACAAAAAATACCTCTCCACCGACTTAATGAAAGAAGAGCCTGTGAAGCCCCATTATATTTCTCCAAAAGTGGAATTGACGCGGTTTTCTGTATTGGAAAGATGTTAAAAAAAACAGAGTATTTAATATTAAAAGATTTGCATTTGGCACAAACTTTAACGCATTGTTAATTTTTCAAAATAAAAACAGTCAAATTTCAATTTTTTTCCTACCTTTGCATTTCTATTTTTTTTGACGGAAATATTTATATAAACAATTGATTTTTAATCTTTTAATAAAAAATTTTAATAAGATGAAGCAAATTACAAAAATTTCAGTTTTATTTTTATTTGTGATGACTACATTAAACTTTACAGGGTGTCAGGATAAGAAAGGCGCGGGCATTTCGCTTGACAATTTAGACACTCTAACTTCGCCAAAAGCAGATTTTTATCAATTTGCAACAGGTGGTTGGCAAAAACTCAATCCGCTGACAGATGAGTATTCGCGTTTCGGCTCGTTCGACAAACTTGCGGAAAACAACCGCAAACAATTGAATGATTTGATTTTGGGACTTGCCAAAAACGACAACAAAGAGGGAACGGTGGAACAAAAAATTGCCGACCTGTACAATCTCGCCCTCGACAGCGTGAAACTCAACGCCGATGGCTACCAACCGATTAAGGCGCAATTAGACCAAATCAATGCGTTGAAATCCACGCAGGAACTTGTTGCAATGTTGCCCGCGCTTGCAATGGACGGCACAGGCGCATATTTCGGTTTCTACGTTAGCGTGGACGATATGAACAGCAATGCTTATTTGATGCAGACATATCAAAGCGGATATGCAATGGGCGAACGCGAGTATTATCTTGAAAATGACGCTGATAATACTAAAATCCGCAACGCTTACAAGCAACATATTGTAAAAATGTTTATGCTTTGTGGCTACGATGCGGCGGCGGCTCAAAAAAGTATGCAAGCGGTAATGAAAATCGAAACTGCGCTTGCCAAAGCCGCTTACGATAATGTTACATTGCGCGATGTTCAGAAAAATTATAATAAAATGGCTATTGCCGATGTTCAAAAACTGTCGGAAAATATTGATTGGGTTAAATTTTTTAATGAAATTGGCGCGAAAAAAATTGATTCTGTTAATGTTGGGCAAAAAGAACATTTGCATGCAGTTAGCGATATTATTGGTTCAACACCGCTTGACGAACAGAAATCTTATCTTGCGTGGTGCGTAATTGATCAGGCAGCGTCATTTTTGAACGATGATATTTATATGCAGAATTTTGATTTTTATGGAAAAACAATGAGCGGCAAAAAAGAGCCTCAACCGCGTTGGAAACGCGCTGTAAGCACAATCAATGGAACTCTCGGCGAAGCAGTGGGGCAAATGTATGTGAAACAGTATTTTCCGGCAGAAAATAAAAAACGTATGATGCAATTGGTTAAAAATCTGCAAACTGCACTCGGAGAACGCATTAAAGAACTTACATGGATGACCGACAGCACCAAACAGAAAGCGTTGGAAAAACTTAGCACTTTTCACATAAAAATTGGTTATCCTGATAAATGGCGTGATTATTCCAAACTTGATATTAAAAAAGATTCGTATTATGCCAATATTCAACGCGCCAACAAATTTGAAATGGATTATAACATTTCAAAACTCGGCAAACCTGTTGATAAAGACGAATGGCACATGACGCCGCAAACGGTAAACGCATATTATAATCCTACAACTAACGAAATTTGCTTCCCAGCAGGCATTTTGCAATATCCGTTCTTTGATATGAGTGCTGACGATGCGTTCAATTACGGCGCAATTGGAGTTGTTATCGGACACGAAATGACGCACGGATTTGACGACCAGGGCTGTCAATACGATAAAGACGGAAATATGAAAAATTGGTGGACGGCAAAAGACAAAGAACAGTTTGATGCGCGCGCAAAAACAATGGCGAATTTCTTCGACAGCATTTACGTAGCCCCCGGCGTTCACGCCAACGGTCGTTTTACTTTGGGTGAAAATATTGCTGACTACGGAGGTTTGAAAGTCGCTTTCAAAGCATTTCAAAGTGCAACCAAAAGCAAAAAATTGCCTGTTTTGGACGGTTACACGCCCGAACAACGCTTCTACATTGCTTATGCAGGCGTTTGGGCTGGCAACATACGCCCGGAACAAATTCTCCAAAACACAAAATCTGACCCGCATGCGCTTGGAAAATGGCGCGTTAATGGGCAACTTCCGCATCAGGACAGTTGGTACAGCGCATTCGACGTACAGCCAAGCGACCCAATGTATATTGCGCCTGAAAATCGTGTAAATATTTGGTAACATGCGAAATAAAAATCTGATAATAAAAATTTTTATTATCGCAGCAGTGATAATTGCAGTCGGCTATTTGCTGGCTGCATTTGTCTTTTTTTCTGAAAATAAAAACAATGACGTTTGTAAATCGGTAAATGTAAGTATTTTAAATTATGATAAAATAAAAATGCTTGACAGTAAAACCATTGAAGATTTTATTAAAAAAAGCAAATTAAATCCTGTTGGCAAATCGGTTACAAAATTAAAAATCGAAACGCTTGAAAATGAATTGCTGAACAAAAACCCGACAATAAAATCGGTAGAATGTTACCTGACAACTTCTGGGGTAATGAATGTTGATGTTAAGCAGCGCACTCCAAAATTTCGCGTGATGACAAACAGCGAAAGTTATTATGTAGATTCGGAACGCAAAATTTTTCCTGTTTCAATAAATTTTTCGGCTTATGTGCCTGTGGCTTCGGGTGTTATTACTGCAACTTTTGCAAAAGGAGAACTTTTTGATTTTATTTCGTTTATTGAAAAAGATAAATTTTGGAACGCACAGATTGAACAAATTTATGTTGTTGATAATAAGCAAATTGAACTTGTTCCGCGTGTGGGCAGCGGTATTATTATTTTTGGCGATTTGACAAATATCGAAAAAAAATTCGACAAACTTAAAACTCTTTACTCCGAAGGATTTTCTCAAATCGGCTGGAATCGCTATAAAACCATTGATGTAAGTTTAAAAACCGACCAAATTGTTTGTACAAAAATTGACAGATAAATATCAGTAAATTATACAAATTTTCATCTTGTTCAAGCAAGAAAACTAATAAGATAAAAAAATATTATTTATTTTAGCAATTACAGCGTGTCTTGTTTCTTGCATTTCTAATGAATTATTGTTGGAAAAAGAATATAAATATACAAACAGAAAAAATTGGGAAACACACTCTTTTGTATTTTATTCAGATTCAACTTTTTATTATGCATATAACAAAATACTTACGCCTTGTAATCAATATTATTCTATTGGTAAATGGAGCAAAGACAAATCTCGTATCATACTCAACAGTTTTGATTATGCTCCTACAATAAGAATTAGAAAAACATTCTCAATAAAAAATAATGATAAATGGATTTGTGTAGATGTAAACGATAATTCAAAAGAATAGTTATCTATACATTAATAATGATTCTATTGCTTTACCACCTTTTGATAAAGGAGCGTATTGTATTCCAATTAATATAAAAGTCAATAATGTGTATGTAAAGGTAAAAAAATACCTACTTGTATAGATTGTTTTGATTGCGATAATACCTGTTCATATTTTCAAGTCAAAACAAATTCGATTAACATAGAAGATTACAAATGGAATAAATTGATGCTTGACATAACAATTCCTGATTCATTATTTTCTTTTAAAACCTTTGATGATAATGAACTTTGGAAAATAAAGGGAAATAACATAGCGCCAAAATGAAAAATACCATAGTTACAATAGTTGTAATATTATGTTTATTATTTATCGTTTTGCCGAATTTGCAATTTGATAGGGGTGAGGTAAACATTTTAAATGCGAAAAAACAAAAAAAGTATGATAAAATCGAACCAACGGTCAGCGTTAGCTAATTATAAATTCTTATATTCCAAACTAACGAAAGATGTATTTATGAAAAGAAAAATTATTATTGTTTGTGTACTTATTGTAATTGTATTTTTGATGTTTTTCAAACAAAACACAAAAATTTACATTGGTAATTATAATTGGAAATCGATTGATTTTGTCTTACAAATTGATAGCACAGAAATTGTTAAGGATTCGTTATTTTGTTCTCCATACCAATCTAATCTTTATTTCAAAAATCTTAAATATGGTTTTCATAAAATATCAATAAAGTCTAATGAGGCACAAATTACTCAAACAGAAAATATCTTTTTGTTGCCATTTCAATTTATTTGTATTGAATTTTGGGGGGCTGATAGTATAATGGTATATTTCGATGTCAATTCTAATAAAGTTGTTATAGAAAATGTAAAGAAAGATTTAATATTAAAAG
>WRGS01000195.1 GCA_009787075.1 Paludibacter sp. | reverse complement strand
CTTTGGATATAATTTTTAAAGAAAAAGAACAAGACATTGAAATTCAATTAATTGACGAAGACGGCATTAAAAGTTCAAATATTTTTTCCGCAGAAAAACAAATTGCTCAAAAGCCCGAAAATGCAGTTCAAACCATTGAAAATCAGTTAAATAAATTAGGCGATACTGTTTTTGAATTAAAAAATATTAAAATCGTTTGGGATAAACCGCTTTTCTTTCCAGTTTCGCTTTTAGCCCAATGGCGCAGGCAAATAATTGAAAATCATTTAATTACAAGAGAAAAAAACTATATCCGCCAAAAAACTGAAACATCGCAAAATGGAAAATTCTACAAAACTTCGCTTGATTATACAGGAAATGTTGCAAATGCCTGTGCCAAAGAATTTTACGCTCAACGCGGCGTAAATGAAATTGCACCCGCTTTTGAGTTGCTGCCGCAGAGCGAAATTCCGTTGATGTTTTGCAAATATTGCATAAAATATGAAATGGGCTGGTGCGCCCGCCAAAAACACGCTTCCGTGCCTGCAGAGCCATATTTTCTTTTGCACGGAAATCAACGTTTCCGCTTGAAATTCGATTGTCAAAAGTGTGAAATGTACGTTTTTGGGGCATAAAATTATTTTCTGATTTTCAAAAAAAGTTAAAAATCAGTTATAAATTGTCAATTTTGTTGCGTAATAAAGTCGTTTGTTCTAATTTTGTGCCTGATTTTTGAGATAAATCTTGAAATTGTAAAAAATGTTCCGATTTGAAAAACCCGAAATATTAATTTTATTGATAATTATTCCTGTTTTAGCAGGGATTTTTATATATTCTCAGCGTCAGCGCAAACGCAACCTTAAACTCTTGGGCGACAAGGATTTAATCGCGCAATTGATGCCGAATATTTCATTTCGGCGACCATTAATAAAAGCCGTTATTGTGCTTTCGGCGATATTTTTTATTATCGTTGCCCTTGCGCAACCACAATTTGGCAAACGCAAGCAAACAGATACGCGGCGCGGGATTGATGTGATGATTGCCATTGACGTGTCAAATTCGATGCTTGCGCAAGACATTGAGCCAAATCGGCTTGAAAAGGCGAAACTTATTGTATCTCAATTAGTTGACCGTATGAATGACGACCGAATCGGACTTGTAGTTTTTGCTGGCGATGCCTATGTGCAGTTGCCGATTACTGCCGATTATGTATCTGCAAAAATGTTTCTTCAAAGTATTTCGCCCGAAATGGTGGCGCGGCAGGGAACGGCTATTGGAACGGCTATTGATTTGTGTATCAAATCGTTTGGCGAAAACAAACAAAAATCAGGACGTGCAATTGTGCTTATCACAGACGGCGAAAATCACGAAGATGATGCGGTTACGGCGGCAAAACTTGCCAAACAAAATGATATTCAGGTAGATATAATCGGGATTGGAACTCCCGAAGGCGTACCGATTCCAATTCCCGGAACTATGAGTTTTAAAAAAGACAATCAGGGATATGTTGTGGTATCGAAACTTAACGAACAGATGTGTCAGCAAATTGCGGCGACAGGCGGCGGAATTTATGTTCGCGCCGACAATACCAACAGCGCGAACCGCATCATTGCCCGCCAGTTAGACCAAATGGCAAAAGGTACAATAGAAATTTCAAATGCCGATTTTAACGAGCAATTTCAGTCCTTTGCCATTATTGCGCTGCTGCTGCTGATTATTGATTCTGTGGTTTTGAGCCGTAAAAATAAAACATTAAGCAGAATAAAAATTTTTGATTTAAAAGAAAAAATAGTTTGATTCAATGCATAAAACACTTTGTAATAAAATATTATTTTTTGGCATAAAAATATTTATATTATTAATTTTTTTAATAAATAATATAAATATTTCAGCACAAAATGCGAGCAGTAATATCACGCACGGCAACGAAAAATACAACGCACATCAATTTTCAGATGCAGAAGTTGATTATCGCAAGGCGTTGAGCGCAGATTCTACTGAGTTTATTGCAAATTATAATTTAGGCAATGCACTTTACAAGCAGGGAAAATATTCAGAAGCGATGAACAGTTATATCAAAGCGTTGGCTAATGTAAAGACAAACAGCAAGTTGCATGCAAATCAATTAGCGGCGGCTTTTCACAATATCGGAAATTCTTTGCTTTGTCAAAATCAATACGAGCAAAGCATTGAGGCATATAAAAACGCGCTGAAGCTTAAGCCACAAGATGACGAAACGCGCTATAATCTTGCTTATGCGCAGCAATTTTTGAGCAAACAGCCGCCATCTTCGCAGCCGCCAAAGGAAAAAGATGATAACCAGAATCAACCTCCTAAAAACCAAAATCCAAATCAGCAGCAGCAACCAAAAATGAACAAAGAAGAGGCGCAGCAATTGCTTAATGCGTTGATGCAGGACGAGAAACAGACAAAGGCAGACGCGCAAAAAGCAGTTCCAAAAAGCCGCAAACAGCCCGAAAAAGATTGGTAGAAATAAATTTTTAATTATTAATTGTGAAATAATAAATTGAAAACGAATAAATTTTATATATTATTAATTTTCAGCGCATTAACGGTTAATGTTTTTGCGCAGCAAGTTGTTTTTAAAGCATCGACGCGGCAGCCGATAATCGTTGGCAAGCCGTTTCAGATTGTTTATGAAATAAATGCAAATGGTCAGGGTTTTCGTGCGCCAGAATTTGATAATTTTGAAGTGCTGGCAGGTCCGTTTACTTCGAGTTCGTCGGAAGTGAGTTTTATAAATGGACAGCAAAGCGTTTCCATTTCAAATTCTTATACTTTTACATTACTTGCACACTCGGTTGGGACGTTTTCAATTGCACCTGCGTCAATAACAGTAGGTGGTAAAAAACTTTCTTCAAACGGTTTGTCTATCAAGGTTTTGCCGCAAGATGAAAATTCAAAACCCAAGCAACAACAAAATTCGGAAGGTGCAACAACAAATGCTGCGCCTACAATTTCTTCTAATGATTTGTTTGTCAAAACAATAACTTCCCGCACAAAAGTTTTTGAGCAGGAGGCAGTGCTTTTGACTTATAAATTGTATATCAATCCGTCTATTGATTTGGTTAATTGCAGGGCAAATAAAATCCCTGATTTTGAAGGTTTTATGAAACAGGAAATTGAAATTTCGCCAAATCAGTCGTACAGTTACGAAAATGTAGGAGGGCGAAATTTTGCTACTGCCGACCTTTACAAAGTAATTCTTTATCCGCAAAAAAACGGAAGTTTGCACATTGACGCAGCAAGTTTTGATGCGGTTTTAAGAATTGAAAACCGTCGAAATCAGCCGCGCAACATTTTTGACAACTATTTTAACGACCCTTATATTAATGTAAACCGCAACATTTCCGCGCCTGCAGCAACAATTAATGTTGCAAATTTGCCCTCGGGCAAGCCGGCAAGTTTTTCGGGCGCAGTGGGGCAATTTTCGTTAACTCCTTCAATATCAGCGCAAAACATTAAAGCAAATGAAGCGATTACATTAAAAATTGTTATTTCAGGTTCTGGAAATATGAAAATGATTACCAATCCTGAAATTAAATTTCCCGCGAGTTTTGAATTATACGACCCCAAAGTTACAAACGATTTTAAAACAACGACTTCGGGCGTTTCGGGTACAAAAACCATTGAATATACAGTAATTCCACGCCAGCACGGCGATTATGAAATTCCTGCAACGGCATTCAGTTATTTCGACACAAACAATGAAACATACAAAACTTTGCAAATTCCTGAATATAAGTTACATATCGATAAAAGCGACGGCGCGTCTTCTGCGGTTGTCGGTGGAAATATTTCCCCAAAAGAAGAAATTAAACAATTGGGCTACGATATTCGCTATATTAACACAAATGATTTTAAACTTAAAAAAGAAGAAATTCCGCTATTTGGCACTGTAACGGCTTGGTTTATGTATGTTATTCCGCTTTTTGTGGCTTTGTTGATGTTCTTTGTTTTCCGAAAAAAAATAAAGGAAAATTCCGACCTCAAATTAATGCGCAACAAACGCGCAAATTCTGTGGCTGTCAAGAGATTGAAAAATGCAAAAAAACTGCTTGATGAAGGCAAAAAAGATGCATTTTATGAAGAAACTTTAAAATCAATATGGAATTATTTTCGTGATAAATTGAACATTTCTTCGGCAGAACTCACAAAAGAAAAGGTTGGAGAAACATTGACAGAAAAAGGCGTTGCCGCTGAAACAATTGAGCAATTGAACAACACATTAAATACTTGCGAATTAGCGCGTTATGCACCAAATACAGGTCAGCAGGAAATGGGAAATCTTTACGAAAACGCAATTGATTTGTTAGGAAAAATCGAAGAAACTTTAAAAAATTAAAATAAACTTTCATCTTCTAACTTCTATCTTCCAACTTCTAATTCACAAAAATATGAATAAAAAAATAATAATATTAATTTTTCTAACGATAAACAGCGTTAATTTTATAGCAGCGCAGAGGGAAAGTTCTTTGCAACAGGCAAACGAATTTTATGAAAAAGGGAAATATGCGCAGGCGGAAGAAATTTACCAAAACATACTGAAAACAAACGAAACAGCCCCCGAATTGTATTACAATTTAGGAAATGCTTGCTTTAAACAGGATAAATTGGCTCACGCGATTCTCAATTATGAACGCGCTCTGCGCCTTGCCACCAATTATGCCGATGCACGACATAACCTTGCTTTTGCCCAGCAAAAAGTAATTGACAATATTCCTGACAGCAATTCATTTTTCCTTATAAATTGGATTAAAGCCGTTATAAATCTATTAAATTCAAATAATTGGTTTTATTTAAGTTTTGTGTTGTTCGTGCTGACTCTTGTTTTTGTTTTCTTTTTTATTTTTGGCAAAAAACATTTTTTACGCAAAACATCTTTTTACATTGCGTTTTTATGCCTGATAATTAGCGTGATAACGCTTGTTTTTTCAGGAATTCAGAAAAAATATTTGCTCACGCGCAATGCTGCAATTGTAATGAACGGCGCAGTTACTGTCAAAAGTTCGCCCGACAAAAGCGGTACAGACCTGTTTGTATTGCACGAGGGCGCGAAAGTGCTCGTTGTTGGCGTTTTAAATTCGTGGGTCGAAATCCGCCTCGCCAACGGTAACGCAGGCTGGGTTGAAGAACAGACAATAGAAAGGATTTGAGGGTACGAATATTCAAGAGTAAAGGACAACACAATCGTAATTAAAAGACAATTGTAAGGGCGAATTATTGTTGTTTCAAAAAAAATTCTTAATTTTGCGGGTGTAATTTTTTTGTTGTAAAAATAAAAAATTACAAAAAAAAACAGTTTTTGATTATAAATAAAAAACAATAATAATCTTAAATTTTAATATTTTTATGAAGAGAAATGTAATTATTATCGGCGCTGCTGGACGTGATTTTCACAATTTCAACACTTTTTTCAGAGGCAATGAAAACTATAATGTAGTTGCTTTTACCGCCGCTCAAATTCCTGATATTGACGGCAGAAAATATCCAACCGAACTTGCAGGCAAAGAATATCCTGCGGGCATTCCGATTGTTGCAGAGGAAGAATTGCCAGAACTTATCAAAACACACAATGTCGATGTATGCGTTTTTGCGTATTCTGATGTGCCTTATCCGCGCGTAATGAATGTTTCGGCAATTGTCAATGCTGCAGGAGCGGATTTTTGGCTGCTCGGAACAAAAGATACGATGATAAAATCGACAAAACCAGTGATTGCAATCGGTGCAACGCGCACAGGTTGTGGAAAATCGCAAACTTCACGCCGCGTGATTGAAATTCTGGTTGAAATGGGCTTAAAACCTGTCGCTGTACGCCACCCAATGCCATACGGCGATTTGGTAAAACAAAAAGTTCAGCGTTTTGCTACTGTTGAAGATTTGAAAAAGCACGAATGTACCATAGAAGAAATGGAAGAATACGAGCCGCACGTAGTTACAAAACGCAATGTAATTTATGCAGGAGTTGATTACGAGGCGATTTTACGAGAAGCGGAAAAAGACCCCGATGGTTGTGATGTAATTATTTGGGACGGCGGAAACAATGATTTTCCGTTCTATATGCCTGATTTGACTATTGGCGTTGTCGACCCGCTACGCCCAAATGCTGAGGTTGCGTATTATCCTGGCGAGGTTGTTGCACGGATTTCCGATGTTATTTGCATAAATAAAATTGACTCCGCTTCGCTTGACGATATTAATACTGTGCGTAAAAATATCGCTAAAATCAATCCAAACGCTATTGTAGTTGATGCTGCATCATATCTGACAGTTGATAAACCTGAATTGATTCGCGGTAAAAAAGTTTTGGTTGTCGAAGACGGACCAACGCTTACTCACGGTGAAATGAAAATCGGTGCAGGCACGGTTGCCGCTCTCAAACACGGTGCAGCAGAACTTATCGACCCGCGTCCATACACTGTTGGAAAACTTTCTCAAACATACGAAAAATATCCCGAAATCGGTACTTTATTGCCAGCTATGGGTTATGGCGAGCAGCAAATTCGCGATTTGGAACAAACTATTGCCAATGTTCCCTGCGATGCAGTGGTAATTGGCACTCCGATTGATTTGGGCAGAATTATTAAAATCAAGCAACCGACAGTAAAAATCGGTTACGAACTTCAAGAAATCGGCTATCCTAATTTGGAAGGGATTTTAAAAGATTTCTGCAAAAAACATAATTTGATTAAGTAAAATTTTTGTTTTCAGGCATAACACATTTTTTTAATAGAAATGTGTTATGTTTTTTTCTAAAATCTGTTTATAATTATAAAAAGCAGCAGTTATAACGAATATAAATATATCTTTTATAATTTTTTGTAGAATAATTACCTTTTTTATTAAAAACTGCTTACCTTTGCAGCAAAATTTTGATTTTATCATTTAATTTTAATAAAATATAAAATTTCAGAAAAGTAAGTGTTATGATTGAGTTGAAAGATAGAAAAAAGTTTTTTATATAAAGTGGAATCAAGATATTTAAAAAATATTAACTCGCCTGATGACTTAAAGCAAGTCCCAAAATCGGATTTACCGCTGGTTTGCAATGAGTTACGGCAATTTATTATACAAGAAGTTTCGCGCCATCCTGGTCATTTGGGTTCAAGTTTGGGTGTGGTGGAACTTACAGTTGCAGTGCATTATTGCTTCAATACGCCATACGACCGCATTATTTGGGACGTTGGGCATCAGGCGTATGGTCATAAAATTCTTACAGGTCGCCGCGACAATTTTCATACAAACAGACAACTCGGCGGAATTTCGGGTTTTCCTTCGCCACAGGAAAGCGAGTACGATGCTTTTGGAGTTGGGCATGCAAGCACTTCAATTTCAGCCGCTTTAGGCATGTCGGTTGCATCTTTGCTGAAAAAGGAAAAAGACCGCAATGTTGTTGCAATTATCGGTGATGGTGCAATGACAGGCGGACTTGCTTTTGAAGGATTGAACAACACTTCAATGGACAAAAATAATCTGCTCATTATTTTAAATGATAATCAAATGGCTATTGACCCAATAAAAGGCGGCATTACGCAATATTTGGTTGATATTACTACTTCCGAAACATACAATCGACTGCGCTACAAAGCCTATCGGGTATTGCAAAAAGCAGGTTTGATTAATGAAAACAAACGTAATCGCCTTATTCGTTTAACTAACAGCATTAAATCGGGACTTACAAGGCAAGGCAATAATAATATTTTTGAAGGACTGAATATAAGGTATTTCGGTACTGTTGATGGACACGATGTATTAAGTCTGGTAAAGATTTTAACGGAAATCAAAAACTTTTCAGGTCCAAAAGTTTTGCACGTTCTTACGCAAAAGGGCAAAGGTTACAAGCCTGCTGAAAAGGAAACAACTATTTGGCATGCGCCCGGAACTTTCAACGTGCAAACAGGCGAGCGTTACGAAAATGAAAATCCAAATATTCCACTATTTCAAACGGTTTTTGGCGAAACTTTGCTCGAACTTGCACAAATGAACGAAAAAATTGTTGGTGTAACTCCCGCAATGCCTTCAGGCTGCTCAATGTGCATTATGCAAAAAGTGATTCCCAATCGCGTTTTTGATGTTGGGATTGCCGAAGGGCACGCTGTTACGTTTTCGGCGGGGCTTGCAAAAGACGGGATGTTGCCTTTTTGCAATATTTATTCGTCGTTTATGCAACGCGCCTACGACAATGTTATTCACGATGTTGCCACACAAAAGTTAAATGTCGTTTTTTGTCTCGACCGTGCAGGAATTGTCGGTTCAGATGGCATAACTCATCAGGGACAGTTTGATATTGCTTATATGCGTTGTATTCCGAATTTGACTATCGCTGCACCGCGCAACGAACACGAACTCAGAAATTTAATGTACACCGCTCAGCAAGCGGATATGGGTGCGTTTGTAATTCGCTATCCACGCGGAAAAGCCACCACAGCCAATTGGCGCAACGATTTTATGAAAATTGAAATCGGGCGCGGCATCTGCTTAAAAGAAGGCAATGATATGGCAATTCTGACAATCGGCACAATGGCAAATCCTGCCGCCCGCGCAATAGAAAACATTGAGAATGAACAAAAAATATCAATTGCACACTACGATATGCGCTTTGTAAAACCGCTTGATACGGAATTATTAAATATTATTGGCAAAAAATATAAAAAAATAATAACGATAGAAGACGGAGTATTAAACGGCGGCTTTGGTAGCGCAATACTTGAATATTTTGCAGATAATCAGATAAATATACAAGTAAAACGACTTGGTATTCCCGATATTTTTGTTCAACACGGCTTACCCGAAGAACTTTACAAAATTCTTGAACTCGACACCGAAGGAATTAAAAAGGAAATTTTAGAGTTTGTTTAAATTATCAGTATCAGGCAAATAAAATCCGTGAAAAGCGTGTCTAATCTGTGTTATTTGTGTGCTAAAAATACGTTTAATCCTACAGACTATTGATTTAATATTTGAAAAGCATTAGTAGAAAAAAATATTTTTGCATATTTTTAAAAATTTTAAAGCAAAAGGATTGGCGGCAAAGTAACAACAAAACCAACGGCAAAGCCTGCAAGTGTTTGAGCGGGTGTGTGCGCTTTGAGTTCAATACGCGAAACTGCTAAAAGTAATGTTATTGCCAACATTGTGATAATCAGCCATAAAGGATTTATTCCAAACTTAAATGAAATTCCAACAACAAACGCAAAAATGCCTCCTGCGCAACAAAGATGCGCGCTGATTTTCCATTTGAAATTTATTATTAACAAAATCACTGTCGAAACCGCCGAGGCAACCGCCGCCGATACAATGAAAGGCGGCATCGTCAGATTGCGCCAAAGAAAATACGCCCAAAAAATATACGCCAGAAACGAAAACATATACGGAAATGTGCGTTGCTCGCGTATAGAAATGTTTATGTCGGTAATTTCGCCGCGCATAAGCAAAACAACAAGCGGAATAAGCGGCAAAATGCCCGTAAAAACCAGCGTTCCGCCAATGGCAATCCATTTATATTGCGCGGAAGTAAATTGAAATTCGGTAGCAAACATCAACCACGTCATTGCGTAAGCGCTCATCAGCAAGGGGTGAAAAACAATGGAAATTATTTTACAAAAAAGTTTCATTTTAAAATATATTTTAAAAAATTTTAATCTTTAAATTTTCAAATAACATTTCGTATGCAAAAATATTATTTTTTATTGAAAAAGTAAAATATTTTTTTGTATTTTATGCAAAAGTAAGCAACCGCCAACTTGGAAAAATCAAAAGTCCGTTAGACGATTTGTGATTTTATAATTGCAATTTCTAAAAACGTCATTGCTTTTATTTGTAATACGTTTTTGCCTGTTCGCCTTCGAGAATACGCATTGCAGCCATTGCCAGAGCTTCCATTTCGTCTTCGCCCGGAAACATCACAACAGACAAAACAGGCTCTATCATTTCTTTTATATATTTTACAATAAATGGATTGTGCGCAATTCCGCCTGTGAGAATAACACAATCCGCTTTGCCTTTGAGAACAGGAATCAAACTTCCTATTTCCTTTGCAATATTATACGCCATTGCTTGGGTGATAAGCATTGCCTGTTCGTTTCCTTCGCGCACGCGCCGTTCAATTTCGCGCCCATCGTTTGTTCCCAAATGAGCCACCATACCGCCCTGTCCTACAAGCATTTTTGAAATTTGCTGTTTGGTATAATCGCCGCTAAAACACATTTGTACAAGTTGTTCGCTGTCAAGTGTTCCTGCGCGTTCAGGCGAAAACGGACCAAAACCGCCAAGCGCCTGATTAACGTCAATAACGCGCCCGCAACTATGCGCAGCAACAGATATTCCACCGCCCAAATGTGCAATAATCAAATTCAGTTCTTCATAAGGAACGCCCTTTTGAGCGGCATATTTCCGTGCAATCGCTTTTTGGTTAAGCGCGTGAAAAATAGAACGTCGCGGAATTTGCCGCAGTCCGCTTATACGCGCAACTTCCTGCAATTCATCAACAACAACAGGGTCGGCAATAAAAGCGCGGCAATGCTGTATTTGATGTGCAATTTCGTTGGCGAGCATCGCCCCAAGATTACTTGCGTGTTCGCCATAACGACACGAGCGCAAGTCGTCAAGCATATCTTCATTAATTTCATAAACGCCTGATTCAATGGGATGTAAAAGTCCGCCGCGCCC
>WRGS01000194.1 GCA_009787075.1 Paludibacter sp. | reverse complement strand
CCGTAAAGGCGAATATTTCACCCTCGTAAAAAATCAGTTGGAACTCGGAAATTAACTTTTTTTTACTATCTTTGCAAAATAAAGTTGCAGCGAGCAGTTGGAACTGCTTTGCAATCAATTCAGGCATCAATTTTGCAGATATTCTCAAAAAATGTATCACTTATTTATGCAGAATTTCATTAAAAACAGATTTTTCCTTATTTTGTATCTTCTATTGGGATTTCTTCCGATTTTTCTTTTTTAACTTTAACATATTTTTCTTTGTATTTCTTTAATTCCCAATGTTTTACAACTTCCTGTTTTAGAACAAAACGTTTGTAATACGCAACACAAATCTGTGTCATTGGCAGGGCGATAATCATTCCGATAATCCCCAACAACGAACCCCAAACTGATAATGAAAGTAAAATATACGCAGGACGCAATCCCGTAACTTTACCCATAATTTTTGGCGTGAGAAAAAAATCCTGAATTGCCTGCGAAACAAGATAAACCACAAGAATAGCAATTGCCATTGACCATACAGTTTGTCCTGTTTCAGCGCAATGCAGCAAGCCCATCACCGCCACAGGCGGAATAGAAAGTACCTGCATATATGGAACAAGATTGCAAATTCCCACAAAAATTCCCATTACAATGCCAAGCGGCAATCCGATTATAAAAAATCCAACCGACATAATGACCGCCACGCACGCGCCTATAAGCAATTGTCCGCGAAAATAACGGTTCATTGTAATGCCTACATCGGTTAAAATTTCAACAGAAATTTTGCTGTATTTTGGCGGGAAAATATTGAAAATTGCATTTGTAATTTCGTGATAATCAACCATTATGAAAATCATATATACAATGGCGATGAAAGATGCCAAAAAACCGAACAGCACATTTATTGACCCTGTAAAAATTCCCCAAATTTGCGGAGCAATTTTTTGCACAGTGGATTTCACACTGTCGTCGCTCATAAGTTTATTAATATCAATGTTTTGAAATGTTTCTTTGAGCCATATTTGCACAGCCTGCGGCAAAATATTTGAAACATTAACATTGTGGGTATAATTTTTAATCATACCCGACACTTTTTCCATTTCTGCCGACACTGTTGGCTGAAGCAAAAAAATCAAACCTGTAATCACTCCGCCAACGACTAACAGCGTAATTATCACAGAAATAAGGCGATTTTTGATTTTAAGTTTGAATTGAAAAAATTCAACAATCGGATTAAGAATATAAGCCAAAAGCCAGCCCACAAGAAACGGCAATAGAACTGCACTCAAATGATTGATTAATAAATAAATACCTGCAACAATCAACACGCCAAAAACAACTCTGACAACGCGGTCGAAAGTTATCAGATTTTTTATATCAACTATATTTTTATCCAATTTTTTTGTCATTTCTTTTTTTACAAAAATACAAAATTTTGTTATCTTTCAACTAATTCTTTCACACAAACAACAACTGCGTTAAAATATAAATTGGCAGCAGTACGATTAGCGAAAATTTGAAAATATATGCAAAGAAACTCGGCATTGGTATATGATTTTCTTCGGCAATTGTTTTGACCATAAAATTAGGACCGTTGCCGATGTAAGTCATTGAACCAAAGAACACTGCGCCCACAGAAATTGCTTTGAGCAAATTTTCGGAAATTCCCGCAACCGCTGTTCCTACCAAAGGCAAACCTTGTGCAATACTGTGGAACGCCAAAGCGGTAGGCGCGTTATCCAAAAACGAACTCAACGCTCCTGCTGCGTAATAAAAATGCCATGCTTGCGTCAATCCCATTGAATGCGCATGTGTGTTGAGAAACAGCAAACAAGGAGTTATCGTTACAAAAATTCCTAAAAAAATCACCGCAACCTCAATAATTGGATGCCACGTGAATTTGTTCTGTTTGCGAACTGTTTTTTTTGTTAAAATTAAAGATAAAACAATTAAAAACACAAGCACAATTTCGCGCAACAACTTGATATACAGCGGCGCGTGTTCTGAAGTCATTGAAGGAAAATATTGTGGATTTATAAATGCCACAGCAGCAATCACGCCCAGTAAAAGCGCAAAATTAACATTTCCTTTTATGTGAATTGGCGTTTGTTCGCGCACGTCAGCAGAAATTGCCGCCCAACTTTCCTTTTTAAAATATTTACAATCAACAAAATAATAAATAGTAAGCAACATTGCGCCGGTAAAAAGCCATTGAGGCAAAAGATGCATAAACCACGAAAATTCCGCTCCGCGCAGATACAGCAAAAACAGCGGCGGGTCGCCAAGCGGGGTGAGCAAGCCGCCGCAATTTGCCACTGCCGCGATAAAAAACAAAACTGTGTGCGTTTTATATTCTCGTTGCTGGTTGGTAGTCAGCAATGGGCGAATGAGCAGCATTGCCGCGCCGGTTGTTCCCATAAATGATGCAAGAACATAGCCAATTCCCAAAAAAGCCGTATTGACCAACGGACGCGCAGTAATATCGCCGCCAAAATAAATGCCGCCCGTAATTACAAAAAGAGAGCAAAGTAAAATTATAAACGGGACATAATCGAACAAAATTTGATGTCCAACTGCGCTGCCAATTTGATTTGCAAACATAAAAATCACCACAGGCACACTTAAGGCGAGCGAAACGAGCAATTTGTTTTGATTGCCTCCCCACCATTTATCAAAAAAAAGCGGCGCAACGGCAATTACAATCAATTGAGCCGCAAATGGTATTAAAATCCAAACAGGAACTAACATTTTAAATTAAATTTTACGAATTATTATTTTCAAATAAAAGCGCAAAAATACAAATTTTATTTGATTTGTGAAAATATGTTTAATATTTTACAATATACATAAAATTATTTATCAGTAAGATTTTTTCAGGTATGAACAATTTTATCAGTAAATTGCTGTAATTTGCTGATAATCAATGTTTGTTCGGCACTGAGGCTCGAATCCCCCACCCCACAGCATTGATATAAATTTTCGGTATGCGTGTATAAAAATCTCTTGTGATTTTGTGAAAATATTTGTGAAAAAATATTTATATTTTAATTTTAAAGGCGCAAATTAGTAAAATTATTGTAACTTTGCCGAAATTTTTGAAAACGTATAAAAATTTATTTAAAAATGAAAACAAAGGTATTATTAATTTTAAGTTTTTCTGTGGTTTTAAGCGGATTTGTATTCGCGCAAAAGAACGACCCCGTTTTGATGACAGTTGGTAAAGACAAAGTGCAACTATCTGAATTTGAGTATCTTTACAATAAAAACAATGCCGGCAATGTTGCCGACAAAAAAACGCTGTCCGAATATGTTGATATGTTTGAACTTTTCAAACTGAAAGTGGCAGATGCCAAAGCGCACGGAATTGACACAACGCTTGCTTTTCGTACGGAATTGAAGCAATATCGCGACCAGTTGGCGCAGCAATATCTAACTGATGATGCGGCTCAGCAAGCAGTTGTGCGCGAGGCGTACAATTTTATGAAAGAAGATTTAGACGTGAGCCATATTTTGATTGCTCTATCGCCGCAGGCAACGCCAGCCGACACTTTGGCGGCATACAAAAAAGCGCTTGCAGCACGTACAGCCCTGAAAACAGAGCCTTTTGATTCTGTTGCAAAACGTTTTTCGGACGACAAAATGGTGCAGCAGAACGGCGGACATTTTGGCTGGCTGACGGCTTTTTCTACCATTTATCCTTTTGAAAAAGCGGCTTACGCGCTCAAAGCAGGCGAAATTTCACAGCCTGTACGCTCACAGGTTGGTTATCATATTATCAAAGTAAATGCACGGCGACCCGATGTCGGCGAAATTCATATTGCGCATATTTTTAAAACATTTGACAAAAATGATTTGGTAAAAAATCAGGGAAATGAAAAACTTATGGATTCCATTTATAATCGTTTGCTTGCAGGCGATGCTTTTGGAGTATTGGCAGTTAATTTTTCTGACGACAAAGCCTCAGGGCAAAACGGAGGCGAATTGCAGCCTTTCCACACAGGACAAATGATGCCGGAATTTGAACAGCAGGCGTTTGCTTTACAAAAAATAGGCGATATTTCAAAACCGTTTCAAACAGCATACGGATTGCATATTATAAAACTTTTGGGTAAAAAACCGCTCGGCTCTTTTGAGGAATTAAAACCTCAAATTGAACGCCAAATTCAACGCGATGAACGCTCTCAAGCAGGCAAAAACGCTTTTATTGCAAAACTTAAAGCGCAGTACAAACCTGTTGTGCTTTCGGAAAATCTGGCTGATTACTATACGTTTGTAAATACCGAAGGCGGCATGAATTATCCGCTCGACACTACGTTTTTCAAAAAAGTGGAAAATTTTAACAAACCGATTCTCAAACTTAATGGAAAAACCTACACGCAACGCGATTTGAACAACTTTATGCGCGTGTATTATATGACAAGAAAAACTTTGCCGCAGGATATTATTGTTGATAAAGTCAGCGAATTTGAAGGACGCAAACTCATTGAACTTGAAGATGTGCAATTGGAAAATAAATATCCTGATTTCAAAAATCTTGTGCGGGAATATCACGATGGAATCTTACTTTTCGATATTTCTAACAGCGAAGTTTGGGAACGTTCGCAAACCGATACAACAGGTTTGGTACAATTTTTTGCCAAAAATAAAGATAAATATATTTGGGAAAAACCGCATTTCAAAGGTACTGTCGTTTATTGCAAAGACTTGGAAATTTATCAAAGAGCATTGAAAATTTCACAGGAAATTCAGCCGTTTGAAAAAGAAGTTATTGCGCTGAACAAGGAAGGAGTGCAGGTTGTTCGTATTGAACGCGGACTGTTTGCTCAAGGCGATAATAAAGAAGTTGATAAACAAGTATTTAATAATTTGGAAAATTATGAACCCGATGCGCAATTTCCGTATTCCTTTGTTGTTGGGAAAAATCTTGGCACAATTCCCGAAGAATATACTGATGTTCGCGGACAGGTAACCGCTGATTATCAAGATGTTTTACAAGCCCAATGGGAGAAAAATTTGCGTGTGAAATATCCTGTTGCTGTTGATGAAAAAGTGCTGAAAATGATAAAGGAAAATTAATTGTTTTTAGAATAAAATTTATGTATAAAAAATATTTAATTGCTTGCGCGTCAATATTTTTGATAAGCGCAAACAATATTTTGGCACAAAAAAATATTATTGACGAAGTGATTTGGACTATCGGCGATGATGCAATTTTGCGTTCCGATGTTGAAGAATACAAAAAAGATGCACAGCGCAGCGGACAAACTATTGGAGCAGATGCCGATTGCACTATCCCAGAGCAAATTGCAATTCACAAACTTTATCTTCATCAGGCGCAGGTCGATAGCATTACCGTTGATAATAAAACTGTAACGCAGGAAACGGACAACCGTATGAACTATTATATTTCGCAAATCGGCTCGCGCGAACGTTTGGAAGCATACTGGGAAAAACCATATAACGCAATCCGCGAAGACATACAGCAAATGGTTCACGACCAAATGATTACCCAGCAAGTTCAACGCAAACTTGTGGAAAACATCAAACCAACGCCTGCCGAAGTGCGCAGATATTTTAACGGATTGTCGAAAGACAGTGTGCCGACAGTGCCGACAGAAGTGGAATTGCAGATTGTAAGTATTCAACCGCCGATTCCTGTTGAGGAAATTAACCGCACCAAAGAACGCCTGCGCGAATTTTCCGAGCGTGTAAATAGCGGAGAAACGGAATTTTCTATGTTGGCGCGGCTGTATTCCGAAGATATTGAAACTGCAAAACGCGGCGGCGAAACAGGATTTTTTGGGCGCGGAATGATGACGCCAGAATTTGCGAATACCGCTTTTAACTTAACCGACCCAAATAAAGTATCGCGGATTGTGGAAACCGAATATGGTTTTCATATTCTTCAACTTATTGAACGGCGTGGCGACCGAGTTAATGTACGTCATATCCTGCTCAAACCGCGCGTAACAACCGAAGACCGCCAAAAAGCAATTCATTTGCTCGATTCTGTTGCCAATCAAATCCGCGAAGGGAAAATCACTTTTGAGCAGGCAGTTATGCGGTTTTCTACAGATAAAAATACCGCTCTCAATGCAGGATTGATGATGAACGGCAATACAGGCTCTTCAAAATTTGAATATCAACAATTGCCGTCGGAAGTGGCAAAAGTAGTTTATTCAATGAAAATCGGTGAAATTTCCGACCCATTTACAATGATTGACAACAGCACAAACAAGGAAACAGTGGCGGTGGTAAAATTGAAATCACGTACAGAAACGCACAAGGCAAACCTCACTGACGATTATCAACTGTTGAAAAATATTTACGAAAGTAAGCAGCAAAACGATTTTCTTAAAGATTGGATTGCCAAAAAGCAAAAAGAAACATACATAAGCATTGACCCCGCGTGGGTAAACTGCAACTTTCAATATCCGGGTTGGATAAAGAAATAAAAATAAAAATTCGCCATAACAAAGCCGACAATCTGAACAATAGATTATCGGCTTTGTGTGTTCCAAAAAAATAGTTTCAAATTGTAAATGTAACTTTTTATCGCCGTCTTTACATTTTTTTTTATATTATATAAAATTGATATGTTTGCCAAAAATTAAACAAGGTTTTACATTTTACACAAAAATTTAAACAGACTTTAAATTTTTGTGTAAATCATAACATCTTTTTATCAAACAACTGATTTTTAAATACTTAAAAATAAATTCAGGAAAAAGATACAAGACACATAATAAAAAAAATGACAAACAGAAAATTGTAAAATGGTAAATTATTTTTAATTTTGCACTTTTATTTTTCCATAAATATAAATGAAAGACGAAATTCAGATTTTTGTGTGCGGTTCGTGTGTGATTTCCGAAAATTCAAACGGCGAGACGGCGGCAGGCAACGGTGGTTACGGTGTTGTAATTTTGGTTAATGAACAGTGGGCAAATGAAATTTACGGCGGCTTTGCCAACACAACAAATGCGAGAATGGAAATGCGCGGCATTGCACAAGGTTTGCTTAACATAAAAAATCCGAGCAATGTAACCGTTTTTCTTTTGAATGGAAATATTATTGATACTTTTACAAAAGGCTGGCTCGAAAATTGGAAACACAATGGATTTAAAAAAATAAAAAATATTGAACTTTGGAAAGAACTTGACAAAATAATCGGCGAAAGCGGACACAATATCAAGTTTGAACGCGCCCAAAGTGTGAGAAATTCTGCCGAGTTTTTGCATGCCGAACAACTTGCAAAAACAATGGCGAACAAACAGAATTTGCCAAATGATTTGCCTGAGGAAACAATGTTTTTTTCTGCAAATGTACAAAATACAAACACAGAAATTAGTGATAATAAACCGATTATGGACAGTGTTTGCGTTGATGCTTCCACCAGCGGCAATCCGGGAGTTACTGAATACCGCGCTGTTGATACGCAAACGCGAAAAGTGATTTTCAACTATAAACTCGAAGAGGCAACTAATAATATAGGCGAATTTTTGGGAATTGTGCATACTTTGGCAAAGTTCAAAAACGAAGAAAAACCGCTGAAAATCATTTACAGCGACAGTCAAAATGCGATTTTGTGGGTTAGGCAAAAAGCGTGTAAAACAAAACTTGCGCTTAATGTTCGCAATAAGAAGACATTTGAAGTAATTGAGCGTGCTGTGAGATGGCTGAAAAACAACGATTTTGATACAAAAATTTTAAAATGGAACACCTCCCTTTGGGGTGAAATTCCTGCGGATTATGGAAGAAAATAAATAAATCAATTAATATAAATTTTTAATTTTGAGAAAAATAAGAAATGATAAAATTTGCAATAATAGGGCAAGGACATATCGGAAGACGCCACGCCGAAATGATTCGCAGAAATAAGGACTCGCAATTAGTTGCCGTATGTGATATTCTGCCAAAAGAACAAACCGAAAATGCGGAAATTGAAGTGCCGTATTTTTCAAATATAGACGACCTGCTTGCCGCAGGGCTTGATATTGATGTTGTAAATATTTGTACGCCAAATGGTTATCACGCTGATTATTCGATTAAAGCCTTACGCGCAGGCTGTCACGTTGTGATTGAAAAACCAATTGCGATTACTAAAAAAGATGCGGAAAAAATTCTTGCTACTTCGCTCGAAATGTCGCGTCACGTGTTTTGTGTAATGCAAAACCGCTATTCGCCGCCTTCGGTTTGGCTGCGCGAGATAATGGACGAACGCCGATTGGGCAAAATTTTTATGGTAAAACTCGACTGTTATTGGAATAGAGATGAACGTTATTATGTAAAAGGCAATTGGCACGGCGACCAAACTCTCGACGGAGGAACGCTTTTCACGCAATTCTCTCATTTTATTGATATTATGTATTGGCTTTTTGGCGATATTACAAATATTCGCGGCAATTTTGCCGATTTCAACCACAGGAAACTTACCGATTTTGAAGACAGCGGCTCGGTTACTTTCGATTTTATTAACGGCGGAATGGGGACGCTCAACTATTCTACATCGGTTTGGGATACAAATCTTGAAAGTTCAATCACAATTATTGGAGAAAAAGGCACGATAAAAGTTGCGGGGCAATATATGAACGAGGTTGTGTATTGCCACGTCAAAGATTATCAAATGCCAGAATTAGCACCGTCAAATCCGCCAAACGATTATGGAGCGTATAAAGGCTCGGCGCAAAATCATCATTATGTTATTCAAAATGTTGTGGAAAAACTTACAGACAAAGGTACAATAAGCACAAATGTTTTGGAAGGAATGAAAGTGGTTGATATTATTGAACGAATTTATCAAGTGCGCGATAATCAGTGGAGAAAGAGCGTTTGATTATTGAAAGATAGAAGTTGTGAGGAAAATGGAATTAATTGAAAATTTTTATTTATAAAATATTTTAATATGAAAAAGATAATTTTTATATCAGTTTTTGTAATGCTGGTTTGCGCGGGCAAAGTTTCGGCGCAGTTTGGAGTGAATATTGGTTATGCGCTTAATTCTATAAATTACACCAATTTTGGCGGAAAGCAAAATATGAACGGCTTTTCGGCGGGGTTGAGTTACGATTTGCGAATTAAAGACGAGTGGAATATTTTTACAGGGCTGACTTACAGCCAATTTGGTAGAAAAAACACCGAACGTTATGGTTTGGGAGTAGAGACAGATTCTTATAAGCACGGCTTTTTGGATATTCCAATTCATGCAGCTTTTGTAATGGAAGTGCTTGACGATATGAATATTTCTGTTGAAGCGGGTCCGAAACTTTCTTACGCGCTTTTTGGCACGCAAACTGCAACATTACCCAACGGCAGCACAAAAGAAAATATTTACGACAAAAAAAATAATATTTCGCCTTTCAATGTGCTTGCAGGTTTTGGAATAGGAATACAATACAACCATTTGCGCTTTAAAATGGGTTACGATTTCAGTTTGTTAAATCAATACAGCGGTATTGGAAATGCAAGAGCCAGCCACGGCGGACTTTCGATTTCATTAGGATATATATTTTTCAGAAAATAGAAAATAGAAGTTAGCAGGTTGAATTTTTTTTAAAATTAAATTTATGACAAAAATAATTGCCCCTTCAATTCTTGCAGCCGATTTCAGCAATTTGCAGTCGGTTTGCGGCATGCTCAACAGTTCGCGTGCCCAATGGGTGCATATTGATGTTATGGACGGCATTTTTGTGCCAAATATTTCTTTTGGTTTTCCTGTTTTAGAGGCAATAAAACGGCATATTATCAAAGAGTTGGACGTTCATTTAATGATTCAAAATCCTGATAAATATATTGAACGTTTTGCCGCCGCAGGAGCAAACACTATAACTTTTCATTTGGAAACGGTTAATAATCCGTTGGCAACTGTTGAATTAATCCGCCGTTGCGGAGCAAAAGTTGGAGTTACGATAAATCCTAATGTGCCTGTGGCTGCGCTTACGCCTGTTATTAAACATGTGGATATGGTGCTGCTGATGTCGGTTTTTGCAGGTTTTGGCGGACAAAAATTTATTCCTGAAACATTTGAAAGAATTGCACAACTCAAAGAAATCGGCAAAAAACACAACGCCGACTTTTTGATAGAAATTGACGGTGGGATTGATTTAAATATTGCGCCAAAACTTTTTGC